>CALMRL010000533.1 GCA_937873345.1 uncultured Beijerinckiaceae bacterium
CCGCAGCCCCCCGCGTCTCCTTCGTCTCGCTCGGCTGCCCCAAGGCGCTCGTCGACAGCGAGCGCATCCTGACCCGGCTGCGCGCAGAAGGTTACGAGCTGTCGCGGTCCCACGCCGGCGCCGACGTCGTGGTGGTCAACACCTGCGGCTTTCTCGACAGCGCCAAGGCCGAGAGCCTCGGCGCCATCGGCGAGGCGATGGACGCGAACGGCAGGGTGATCGTCACCGGCTGCCTCGGCGCGACGCCCGACGCGATCCGCGAACGCTTCCCCCGGGTGCTGGCGATCACCGGGCCGCAGGCCTACGAGAGCGTGATGGCCGCGGTGCGCGAGGCCGCGCCGGCGCCGCACGACCCGAAGCTGTCGCTGGTGCCCGAACAGGGCCTCAAGCTGACGCCGCGGCACTACAGCTACCTGAAGATTTCCGAGGGCTGCAATAACAACTGCTCCTTCTGCATCATTCCCCACCTACGAGGACGGCTCGCCTCGCGCCCGGTCGACGAGGTGCTGCGCGAGGCCGAGCGGCTGGTGCGCGCCGGCGTCAAGGAGCTGCTCGTCGTCTCGCAGGACACCTCGGCCTACGGCGTCGACCTGCGCTACGCCCCCGCGCGCTTCCGCGACCGTGACGTCAGAGCGCGATTCGTCGATCTCGCCCGCGAGCTGGGCTCGCTCGGCGCCTGGGTGCGGCTGCACTACGTCTACCCCTACCCCCACGTCGACGAAGTGATCCCTCTGATGGCTGAGGGCCTCGTGCTGCCCTACCTCGACATCCCCTTCCAGCACGCGGCCCCGAACGTGCTCAAGGCGATGAAGCGGCCGGGCGACCGCGACCGGCTACTCGACCGCATCCGCGGCTGGCGGGAGGTCTGCCCGGAGCTGACGATCCGCTCGACCTTCATCGTCGGCTTCCCCGGCGAGAGCGACGCCGACTTCGACGAGCTGCTGGACTGGCTGAGCGCGGCGAAGCTCGACCGGGTCGGCGCCTTCCCCTACGAGCCGGTCGCCGGCGCGCCGGCCAACGATCTCGGCCTGCCCGCCGTGCCCGACGAGTTGAAACGGGCGCGCCACCGCCGCTTCATGGAGCACCAGCGCCGGATCGGGGCGCGCAAGCTGAAAGCCAAGGTCGGCCGCCGTCTCAAAGTGATCGTCGACCAGGGCGGCCAGACCGGCGGCATCGGCCGCACGATGGGCGACGCCCCGGAGATCGACGGCAAGGTGCACATCGCCAGCCGTCGCCCACTCCGCCCCGGCGAGATTGTCACCGCGAATATAAAGTCTGCCGACGACTATGATCTTTTCGCCGATCTTGGTTAATACAGGCAAAACTGCCTGTATCATTTCGGTCACCAAGCAATCATGATGAAGGGCTCTTTGCCTTAACCGTTCGAATACGAGTTTCGCTCTAAATCCTTCCCACGGGCCTCGATGCGGGGCTTTGGCCTTGACCCGGCAGATTTTCGTTCGAGTGGGTCGGTGTGGTTTGCGTGAAAGGATTTCTCCGGTGATCAGAAGCTTCCTCCTCTCGACGGTGGCCCTTGCCGCCGTCGCCGGCTCGGCCTTCGCCGCCGATCTGCCGTCGCGTCGCGCTCCCCCGGTGTACGCTCCCCCGCCGCCGATCCCCGTGTTCACTTGGACCGGCTTCTACGTCGGCGGCCAGGTCGGCTACGAGTTCGGCAAGTCGAACGGCTTCGCCGTCGCCACCGCCACCGGCCAGGGCCTCGCCGCCAACAGCGCCTCGAAGAACGGCGTGATCGGCGGCGGCCATGTCGGTTACCTCTTCTCCACGCAGTCGCTGCCCGGCATCGGATCCTTCTTCGGCTCGAACGGCGCCTTCGGCCTCGGCACCGCCGGCGTGGCCGGCATCGAGGGCGACGTCGACGGCACCTCGGCGCGCGCGACCTACCTGCTCGGCGGCTTCTCCGACCAGTCCAAAGAGAAGATCCAGGGCTCGATCCGCGGCCGCCTCGGCGTCGCCTTCGACCGCGCCCTGTTCTACGCCACCGGCGGCGCGGCCTTCGGCAATCTGCAGAACACCTACGTCAACGGCCTGACCGGCGGCCTCGACTCCATCAGCCGCACCCGCGTCGGCTACACCGTCGGCGGCGGCGTCGAATACGCCTTCTCCAACAACCTGTCGGTGCGCGTCGAGTACCGCTACACCGACTTCGGTTCCTACACGAACCTGCTCGCCGCCTCGTCCGGCGGCGGCATCGCGGTGCGCCAGCGCGAGAGCGACAACCGCGTGCAGGTCGGCTTCTCCTACAAGTTCGACGGCTTCAGCCGGGCCCCGGTCGTCGCTCGCTACTGAGCGGACCACCGGCCTTGAAGCGCGCTGCGCCTGGGACCGCTCCCTCAGCCGATCCCGGGCGCAGCATGCTTTGCCTATTTTTTAGGCAGCCTGTGGTTCGCCCGCTACAAAGCCCCCTTTCCGCCCGCGCCAGGCTGAAACCATCGTCTTTGTGCGGGTCGGGCACGTTATGGGAGGAGAATCGCGTCTGAGGGGAACGATCAGCATGCATATCAAGACGATCGCTTCGGGGCTGGCTCTGGCCCTGTTGTCCACCACCGCCTTCGCCGCCGACCTGCCGTCGCGTCGCGCTCCTCCGAGATACGCCCCGCCGCCGCCGATCCCGGTATTCACCTGGACCGGCTTCTACGTCGGTGCCCAGGCCGGCTACGAGTTCGGCCGCTCCAATGCCTTCGCATTCGCCACCGCCAACGGCGCCGGTCTAGCCGCCAACGCCGCCTCGAAGGACGGCGTGATCGGCGGCGGCCATGTCGGCTACCTGTTCTCGACGCAGTCCCTGCCGGTGGTCGGCTCCTTCTTCGGCCAGAACGGCGCCTTCGGCTTCGGCACCGGCGGCGTGTTCGGCATCGAAGGCGACGTGGATGGCAGCTCGGGCCGCGCGAACTATGCGCTCGGCGGCTTCAGCGAGAACAGCCGCGACCAGATCCAGGGCTCGATCCGCGGCCGTCTCGGCATCGCCTTCGACCGCGCCCTGTTCTACGCAACCGGCGGCGCCGCCTTCGGCTCGCTGCAGAACACCTATGTCAACGGCTTCAACGGCGCCTTCGACTCGTTCAGCCGCACCCGCGTCGGCTACACCGTCGGCGGCGGCATCGAATACGCCTTCACCAACAACATGTCGGTGCGCGTCGAGTACCGCTACACCGATTACGGCCGCTACACGAACATCCTCGCCGCGTCCTCGGGCGGCGGCATCGGCGTCGTGCAGCGCGAGACCAACAATCGCGTGCAGGCCGGCTTCTCGTACAAGTTCGACACCTTCACCCCGGCCCCGGTCGTCGCCCGCTACTGAGCTGTCGTCTTGACATCCGACGCGCAAAGGCCCGGCAGCAACGCCGGGCCTTCCTTCTTGCGCGGGCCGCGGAGATCCGAAGGAGCGGCCGGGTCAGGCGGTGAGGACCACCGAACCGGTGGTCTGCCGCGCTTCGAGCGAGCGGTGCACGACGACGGCCTCTTCCAGGGGGGCGGTCGCCGAGACGGTGATCGCGATCTTGCCGTCGCCGACGAGGCCGCCGAGTTCCTGCGCCATCGCGGCATAGGTTTGCGGGTCGGCGGTGTAGGTGTTGAGCGTCGGGCGCGTCACGAACAGCGAGCCCTTGGCCGACAGCACGTTGAGGTCGAAGCTGTCGATCTTGCCCGACGACGAGCCGAAGCTGACGAACATGCCGAGCGGCGCCAGGCAGTCGAGCGATCCCGGGAACGTGGTCTTGCCGACCCCGTCGTAGACCACGGCGCAGCCCTTGCCCCCGGTGATCTCGCGGACGCGGGCGGCGAAGTCCTCGTCGCGGTAGAAGATGAGGTGGTCGGCGCCGGCGCGCTGCGCGAGGTCGCGCTTCTCGGCCGAGCCGACGGTGCCAATCACGGTGGCGCCCAGCAGCTTCGCCCACTGGCAGAGGATCAGGCCGACGCCTCCTGCGGCGGCGTGCACCAGGATCGTGTCGCCAGCCTGGACGCGATAGGTCTGCCGCAGCAGGTACTGCGCGGTCAGCCCCTTCAGCATCATCGCCGCCGCCTGCTCGTAGCCGACGGCATCTGGAAGCGCGATCAGCCGCTCGGCCGGAACGATGCGAGCGCCGGCGTAGCAGCCCAGCGCCGCGACGAAGGCGACGCGATCGCCGGCCTTGACGCTGGAAACGCCAGCGCCGACCGCCACCACCTCCCCCGCCGCTTCGTTGCCGGGAATGAAGGGGAGCGACGGTGCCTTGTAGGCCCCAGCGCGGAAGTAGGTGTCGATGTAGTTCACGCCGATCGCGTGGATGCGCACCAGCGCCTCGCCGGGTCCGGGCTCCGGCAAGGTGATCGCCTCCAGCGTCATCACCTCGGGACCACCGGTGGCGTGGACCCTGATCGCCTTGGTTTCCATGCGCTCCTCCTTCGCTCGGACTTGCCGGTGCCTCGCTCTAGATCGGCTGCTCGCTAAGCAGGGCCGAGAACTCGGCCTCGCAGACGCACGCCCCATCCACCATCCCGCGGGCCTTGAACCACCAGATGTTGCGGCGCCGGTTCGTTCGCTCGACGTGGTATTCGACGCGGTCGCCCGGCACCACCGGCTTGCGGAACTTCGCCTTGTCGATCGTCATGAAGTAGACGAGCGGCGCCGGTCCGTCGCCCTTCGCATCCTTAAGCTCCTTGGAGCGGGCGCGAATGCAGAAGGCGCCGGCGGTCTGCGCCATGCCCTCGATCAGCAGCACGCCGGGCATCACCGGCCGTCCGGGGAAATGCCCCTGGAACTGCGGCTCGTTCATCGAGACGTTCTTGATCCCGACGCACGATACGTCGTCGTGAGCCTCCACGATGCGATCGACCAGCAGGAACGGGTAGCGGTGCGGCAGGTGCCTGAGGATCTCGGTGATGTCGAAGGGCGGCCGTGCCGCGGCATCCTTCGTGGCCTCTTCGCTCATGACATGCTCATCCGCCCGGCTGGAGAGGTCCGGCCGCCGGCAGGGGCTTTAGACCATTTCCGCCTCCGGCGGAACGGCGCGCGATCAAGGCTCCCGCCTCGGCGCGAGGCGGCTGCCGCGCGCCACCACCACGCCGGCAGCCACCACCGCATGAGCCCCCACCATGGCCCCCTCGCCGATGACCGTATCGCTCAGCGCGCCGCGCTCAATCACCGTGTTGGCGCCGATGACGACGTCGTTCTGCACGATCACCCGACCGAGGCTCGGTCCGCTCGCGCCAACGCCGATCCGCGCCCCGGCCCCGATCGTGACGCGGTCGCCGACGAGCGCGTGGGCGAGGCTGGCGTGGGCATCGATCGACGAGTCCCGTCCGATCCGCACCCCCGCCCCGATCACGGCGAAGGCGCCGACGAAGGAGCCCGAGCCGATCTCCGCGCCAGGTCCGACGACGGCGCCGGGATCGACAGCGGCGCCGCGCTCCAGCAGCGCCCCCTCGTAGATGCGGGCGCTGGGATCGATGCCGCGACCTTCGACCATCGAGACAGGCCGGACGCTGCCGGGGTGCAGCATGGCGGCGAGGCGATGGAAGGCTTGGCGCGGCTGGCCGATGACCAGCGCCACGGTGCCGGCCGGCACGCGATCGAGGTGGCCCGGCGAGACCAGGCACGCGCCGGCCCGCGTCGAGGCGAGATCGTCCGGCGGCAGCCCGTCGTGGAACACCGACACCTCGTCGCGGCCGGCGCGCTCAAGCGGCGCAGCGGCGCGCAGCAACAGCGAAGGATCGGCGTCACAGGGGAGATGCGCGCCGCATTCGGCGGCGGCGGCGGCGAGTGTCAGCGGGTTCGAGGCGCGGAAGAAGCCGAGATCGCTCATGCCCTATGCAACCGCCCGCCCGAGGAAAGGGATCGCCTGCCTTCCCCCGGCGCGCGGCGCCGAGTCAAGGCTCTACGCATCCGACGGGCAAGCGACACCACCGGCGGTGGGGGTACCGAGACGGCCGACCGTGGGATGTCCTGGAACGGAAAAGGGCCGGCTCGCTCGGAGCCGGCCCTCGCAGCGTCGCAGCCGGAGCCCCGTCAGAAGGTGGTGCCGCCGGAGAAGCGGAAGAACTGCGTCACGTCGAATTCGCTCTTGGTGATCGCCTTGGCGAAGTCGAAGCGCAGCGGCCCGAGCGGCGACTGCCAGATGATCGAGCCACCGGCCGAGGTGCGGATCAGGTTGGAGTGATCGGCGCCCACCGTGATGGTATTGCCCTGCGTGAAACTCGGGGGCTGGTTAGAGGGCAAGACGTTCCCCTGCAGGGCGGAACCGAACAGGGTAGCGCCCTTGTAACCGTACAGCGTGCCG
>CALMRL010000534.1 GCA_937873345.1 uncultured Beijerinckiaceae bacterium
TCGCGCCGGCGAGGTCGACGCGGGCGAGCACCGCCTCGACCTCGGCGAGCATCGGCCGCGACGGCCAGGCCAGCTCGCGAAGATTGCGGGCCAGGCCGTATCGGTCGAGGCGGCCCATGTAGACGTTGTGGAAGGTGGAAAGCTGCGGCACCAGCGACGCCGCCTGCGGGATCAGCGCCGCGCGGCCAGCGAGGCGGTCGTAGAGCGCGTTGAGCAGCGTCGACTTGCCGGCGCCGGAGCGCCCGAGCAGGACGACGCGCTCGCCGTCCCGGATCGCGAGGTCGACGTCGCGCAGCACCGGTCGGCCGGGATAGCCGAGGCTCGCCTCGCGGAGCGTGACGAGCGACGTCGCTGCCGGGCGGCCGCTCAGTTGAGCAGGCCGCTCTGCTTGGCCACGTCCTCCACCGGCTTGTACTCGGCGTTGTCGGCGGGCACGAACTTCGAGCGGCCGAAGGGCTCGAGGATCTTCGGGTCGTGGATCGCGATCAGCTCGGCCTTCAGCTTGTCGGTGAAGCCGGCGCCGAAGGTCTTGTCGAGGTCGCCGCGCGCCGTCCACTGGTAGTCGGGGAAGGGCGGGCTTTGCCAGAT
This sequence comes from uncultured Beijerinckiaceae bacterium, assembly GCA_937873345.1. Lineage (GTDB taxonomy): Bacteria > Pseudomonadota > Alphaproteobacteria > Rhizobiales > Beijerinckiaceae > RH-AL1. The sequence continues at coordinate 589 of CALMRL010000534.1, forward strand.
CACGGAGACCTTGCTCTCGTCGACGCGGCCCGCCTTCTTCTCCAGCTCCCAGACGGAGTAGTCGACGGCGCCGACCTGGTAGGCGCCGGACTGCACGAGCTGGATGGTGCGGGTGTGGTCGCCGGAGAAGCCGATCTTAGAGAACACCTCGTCCGGCGACTTCCCGAACGCCTGGCGGATGTAATACTCCGGCATCACCCGGCCCGACGTCGAGGCGCGCGAGCCGAAGGTGAAGGTCTTGCCGGCGATGCCCTTGGGAAACTCATCGCCCTTCTTGAGGCCGGTCGCGCTGTTGGCGATGAGGTAGCTCTTGAACTGCTTGTCCTCCTCCCCCTGCGCGATCGCCTCTGAGCCCGGCACGGCGGCACGGGCCTGCACGCCGGTGAAGCCGCCGAACCAGGCGAGCTGCACCTCGTTGTTGGTGAAGGCGGTCACCGCCGCGGGGTAGGACTTCACCGACACGTACTTTACCGGCACGCCGAGCTTGTCCTGGAGATAGGCGGCCACTCGCCCGAAGCGCTCGGCGAGGCGCGTCTCGTCCTGGTCGGGAATGGCGGTGAAGACGAAGGTCGGCGCCGCCGCGGCCTGGCCAAGACCCAGTGATGGAAGCACTGCGAGAGCGGCGAGGGCGGACAACAAGCTTCTGCGCTTCACGCGTCCATCCTCCACCTTCGATCCCGGCTCGGGGCGGTGATCGCGGCATCCCACGTGGGCACCCTTTGGTTGCGGCAGGACGTGCGTCAAGGGCGCCGACCGGCCGCGGGGAAATACCGCTTGCTCCCCCTACGTGCTAAGGAGCCGCGCAGTGTCATCGCCCGCGAGGCCGAGCTCCTTGAACCAGCACCGTAAGCGCCTGACCGAGATGGCCCACGGCGGCGGTTGCGGCTGCAAGCTGGCGCCGGCCGTGCTGCAGGAAATCCTGAAGAAGATGCCGCTGCCGATCGCCTCGCCCGACCTGCTGGTGGGCGCCGAGACGGCGGACGACGCCGCCGTGTATCGCCTCAACGACGCCCAGGCGATCATCGCCACCACCGACTTCTTCACCCCCATCGTCGACGACCCCCGCGACTTCGGCCGCATCGCCGCCACCAACGCGCTCTCCGACGTCTACGCGATGGGCGGCAGGCCCTTGTTCGCGCTGGCGCTCGTCGGCATGCCGGTGGCGACGATCCCGATCGAGATGGTGCAGGACATCCTCGCCGGCGGCGCCTCGGTGTGCGCCGAAGCCGGCATCCCCGTGCTCGGCGGCCATTCCATCGACACGCCCGAGCCGATCTACGGGCTCGTCGCGATCGGCATGGTCCATCCCGACAAGGTCCTGAAGAACGCCACCGCGAAGGCCGGCGACAGGCTGGTCCTGACCAAGGGCATCGGCGTCGGCATCTTCTCGGCCGCGATGAAGAAGGACGAGCTGTCGGCGCAGGGCTACCGCGCGATGGTCGACTCGGCGACCAAGCTCAATACGATCGGTACCGAGCTTGCCGATCTCGAGGCAGTGCACGCGCTCACCGACGTCACCGGCTTCGGCCTGCTCGGGCACCTCAACGAGATGTGCCGCGGCGCGGGCCTGGGCGCGACGCTGCACGCCGGCGACGTGCCGGTGCTGGAGGGCGCTGCCCATCTCGCCGAAGCCGGCTACGGCACCGGCGCCGCCATCCGCAACTGGGAGAGCTACGGCGCCGAGATCGAGCTGCCGCAAAGCTTTCCCGACTGGCGGCGCGGCCTGCTCTGCGATCCGCAGACGAGCGGAGGCCTGCTCGTCGCGGTGAGGGCCGATCGCGCCTCCGACATCGTCGAGCGCTGCCGCGCCGCCGGCTTCATGCAGGCCGCGGTGATCGGCGAGATGCGCGACGGCACCGGCGTGCGGGTCGAGGGCTGACGCGCCGTTGATGGTGCTGGTCGGGCGCTTGCTCCTCGGCGGCTTCGCCCTGGTCGGCGCGGCGAGCTGGACCATCGGTGCGCTGGGCGTGCGGATCGGCAACTGGGTGCCGGAAACGGCGCCCGCACCGCCAGCGCCAGCCGAGCCGCTGACGTTGCGTGCCGTTGATGGCTCCGTCATCTCCGCGACCTACTGGCCGGGGTGCCGCGACGACGCGCCGGCGCTGCTGCTGGTGCCGGGGCTCGGTACTCTGCACCGCCGCCTCGCCGCCAACGCCGCCTTCTTCGCAGGCCAGGGCTACGCCGTGCTCGCCTTCGACGTGCGCGGCCACGGCGCCTCCGGCCATGCGCACCACGGCTTTGGCTGGACCGAATCCATCGACGCCCACGCCGCCTTCGACTGGCTCAAGCGCCGGCAGGGTGGCGCCCCGGTGGCGACGCTCGGCATCTCGATGGGCGGCTCGGCGCTGCTCGTCGGTCCGCGCGGGCCGGTGCCGGCCGATGCGATGGTGCTGCAGGCGGTGTTCGCCGACATCCGCCGCGCCGTGCGCATCCGCATCGCCCTGGCGGTCGGCTGGCCGCTCGCCTTCCTGCTGGAGCCGCTGCTCTCCTTCCAGTCGTGGCCGCGGCTC
>CALMRL010000535.1 GCA_937873345.1 uncultured Beijerinckiaceae bacterium
ATGCGCGTCTTCATCGTGCCGGCCGGCAACCCCCGCACCAAGCCGCGCGCCCTCAACGCCGGGCTGATGCTGGCACGCGGCGAACTCGTCACGGTGTACGACGCCGAGGATCGTCCATCGCCCGACCAATTGCGCCGCGCCGCCACCCGCTTCGCCGCCGCCGGGCCCGATCTCGCCTGCCTGCAGGCGCGCCTCGTCGTTGCCAACGGCGCCGACGGCCTGCTGCAGCGACTGTTCGGCCTCTTCGACAACCTGCAGCCGGGTGCTGTTCGGCTCGGACTGCCGCTGCCGCGCGGCGGCACCTCGAACCATTTCCGCGCCGACCTGCTGCGCCGCGCCGGCGGCTGGGACGCCTTCAACGTCACCGAGGATGCCGACCTCGGGCTACGTCTCGCCCGCTTCGGCTTCGCGATCGGCGACCTGCCGTCGACCACCGCGGAGCGGGCGGAGCCTTCGCGGCGCGCCTGGTTTAACCAGCGCCGGCGCTGGACCAAGGGCTGGATGCAGACCGCGCTGGTGCTGGCCCGCGGCGGCGCGGCGCGCGACCTCGGGGTGCGCGGCTCGGTCGCCGTCGCCTTGATGATGGTCAACCTCGTCGGCGGCCCGCTGTTCGCGCCGGTCGCCTTGCCGCTGCTGCTGATCCATCTCGCCCGCGCCGGCCTGCCGACGCCGGGAACCGCGATCGAGCTTTGCGAGGCGACGCTGGCGGCGTCCGTCTTCGCGCTGGGCGTGGCGACGCCGGTCTGGTGCGGCTACGCAGGCTGCCGCGCCCGCGGGCTTTCCCCCGGTATCACTCTTGCCATGGTGCTGCCCTACCAGATGATGATCGCCTGCGCCGCCTGGGGCGGATTGATCGACCTGGTGCGCCGACCTCATCACTGGCGCAAGACGCCGCACACGGTCGCTCCGAACGGGCGCGGCCGGCCGGTCAATCGTTCATCGCCCTGAGCGCCGCCGCCGCGGCGAAGGGGGCGCCGGCGACCGCCGCGAGGCTGAGCGCGCATTCCACAAGGAACGGCGTGAGGAACGGCACGGGATTGCCGAGGCCGGCGGTCGCGGCCGAGACGCCGAAGATCAGCACCGGCACGCAGAGCGGCAGGATCAGCACCGCCATCAGCAGGCCGCCCTTGCGCAGGCCGACGGTGAGCGCCGCGCCGATCGCCCCGAGCATGGTCAGGGCCGGCGTGCCGGCGGCGAGCGAGGCCGTGGCCTGGAGCAGCGCCCGCCCATCCATCCCCAGCATCAGCCCGAACAGCGGCGAGGCCGCGACGAGCGGCAGGCCGGTGAGCAGCCAGTGCGCGACGCATTTCGCCAGCACCGTCAGCTCCGCTGGGGTGCGGCTCATCAGCAAGAGGTCGAGCGAGCCGTCGTCTCGGTCCCCGGCGAACAGCCGATCCAGCCCGAGCAGGGTGGCAAGCAGCGCCGCGATCCACAGGATGGCCGGGCCGATGCGCGACAGGGTGTTCAGGTCCGGCCCGACGCCGAAGGGGACGAGCGTCACCAGGATCAGGAAGAACATCACGCCGAGCGCCGCGCCGCCGCCGATGCGCCGGCCGACGCGCAGCTCGCGCCGGAACAGCGCGGCGAGAGGCGAGCCCGACGCCGCCTCCCGAAGCCCGCTGCCGCTCACGCCTCCTCCGGCAGCGGTGCGGGAGCGTGCCGTTCCGCAAGGTCGATGCGGGCATGGGGCAGGGCGAGCGGCTGGTGCGAAGCGACCAGGATGGCACCGCCTTGCGCCGCGTGCTTCGCCATCAGCGCGGTCAGCACGCCCTGCGCCTCGCTGTCGAGCGCGATCAGCGGCTCGTCGAGCAGCCAGACGGGGCGCGGAACGGTGAGCAGGCGGGCGAGCGCCACGCGGCGCTTCTGCCCAGCCGACAGGTAGCCGGCGCGCAGGTCGACGAGCCGGGCGATGCCGAAGGCGGCGAGCGCCTCAGGCACGGGCAGGCCTCGCTCCGCTGCGCCGCCGAGCATGCTCGCCCAGAAGTCCAGGTTCTCGGCCACGGTGAGGGAGGGCTTCAGCGCGTCCTCATAACCGAGGTAGTGCACCGTCTCGACGCCGCGCGTTTCGGCATCGGCGAGGCCGAAGCGGATGCCGCCGGCGGTGGGCTGCAGCAGCCCCGCCAGCGTCCGTATCAGCGTCGACTTGCCGGCGCCGTTGCGCCCGGTGACGAGCAGCACCTCGCCGGGTCGCAGCGTAAAGGAGAGCCGCGACAGCACCAGGCGGCCGGCGCGCTCGACGCTCAGCTCCTCCGCGGCGAGCAACGGGACCGCTTCGGCGGGCCGGGAGCCGCGGCTCGGCTGATCGGAAGATGGCAAGGGTGCGGGGAGCCGTTCTTGCATGGAGGCGAAGGATCGCGGGGCGCGTGCGGTCGTAGCGCGTCCAGCCTGGATTATCTATAAGCGAGGCGGCTCCGCCCCTCACGTTCGGGAACCCTAAACGCATGGCTTCGCTCGACAGCTTCAAGTGCCGCAAGGATCTCAAGGTGGGGGATCGCACCTACACATATTACTCCCTCCCCGACGCCGAAGCGAACGGGCTCGCCGGCATCTCGAAGCTGCCGTTCTCGATGAAGGTGCTGCTGGAGAACCTCCTGCGCTACGAGGATGGCCGCTCGGTGAAGCGAGAGGACATCGAGGCCTGCGCCGCTTGGGGCCAGAACCTCGGCCGCGACGAGACGGAGATCGCCTTCCGGCCGGCGCGCGTCCTGATGCAGGACTTCACCGGCGTGCCGGCGGTGGTCGACCTCGCGGCGATGCGCGACGCGATGACCGCGCTCGGCGGCGACCCACAGAAGATCAACCCGCTGGTGCCCGTCGACCTCGTCATCGACCACAGCGTCATCGTCGATGCCTTCGGCAACGACGGCGCGATCAAAACCAACGTCGATCTCGAATACTCCCGTAACGGCGAGCGCTACAAGTTCCTGAAGTGGGGGCAGGACTCGTTCGCCAACTTCCGCGTGGTGCCGCCCGGCACCGGCATATGCCACCAGGTCAACCTCGAATACCTCGCGCAGACTGTGTGGACGAAGCAGGAGCCGGCCAACGACGAGCCTGGCGCGTCGACGAAGGTGATCGCACCACCATGGTCAACGGGCTCAGCGTGCTCGGCTGGGGCGTCGGCGGCATCGAGGCCGAGGCCTGCATGCTCGGCCAGCCGCTCTCCATGCTGCTGCCGGAGGTGATCGGCTTCCGCCTGACCGGCGAGCTTAAGCCCGGCACCACGGCGACCGACCTCGTGCTCACCGTCACGCAGATGCTGCGCAGGAAGGGTGTGGTCGGCAAGTTCGTCGAGTTTTTCGGCCCCGGCCTCGCCAAGATGACGCTGGCCGACCGCGCCACCATCGGCAACATGGCGCCGGAGTACGGCGCGACCTGCGGCTTCTTTCCCATCGACGGCGAGACGCTGGCCTACCTCGACACCTCGGCGCGCCGTTCCGAGCGCATCTCGCTCGTCGAGGCCTATTCGAAGGCTCAAGGGCTGTTCCGCGAGGAGGGCTCGGCCGATCCCGTCTTCACCGACACGCTCGCGCTCGACCTCGGCGACGTGGTGCCCTCGATGGCCGGCCCGAAGCGTCCCGAAGGGCGCATCGCGCTCGAAGAGGTCGGCGCCGGGTTCCGCACCGCGCTCGCCAGCGAGTACAAGAAGACCGGCGACCAGTCCGCCCGCTTCCCCGTGGAGGGCACCGACTACTCGATCGGCCAGGGCGACGTCGTCATCGCCGCGATCACGTCCTGCACCAACACCTCGAACCCGCAGGTGCTGATCGGCGCCGGCCTGCTCGCCCGCAAGGCGGCGGCGAAGGGCGTGAAGGCCAAGCCGTGGGTGAAGACCTCGCTGGCACCGGGTTCGCAGGTCGTCGCCGAGTATCTTGGGCAGTCCGGCCTGCAGGAGGACCTCGACAAGCTCGGCTTCAACCTTGTCGGCTTCGGCTGCACCACCTGCATCGGCAACTCCGGCCCGCTGCCGCCGGCGATCTCGAAGACGATCAACGACCACAACATCGTCGCCGCGGCGGTGCTGTCGGGCAACCGCAACTTCGAGGGACGCGTGTCGCCCGACGTGCAGGCGAACTATCTGGCGTCGCCGCCGCTGGTCGTTGCCTACGCGATCGCCGGCACGGTCGATATCGACCTGCTCACCCAGCCGCTCGGTAAGGGTTCGGACGACCAGGACGTGTTCCTCAAGGACGTCTGGCCTTCGGCGGCTGAGATCAACGCGTTCATCGAGAGGTACGTGACCCGCTCGGTGTTCGCCGCCCGCTACGCCGACGTCTTCCACGGCGACGAGCACTGGCGCGAGGTGGATGCGCCGGAGGGCCAGACCTACCAGTGGGACATCGGCTCGACCTACGTGCAGAACCCTCCCTACTTCGAAGGCATGGGGCTGGAGCCGACGCCGGTCACCGACATCGTCGGGGCCCGCATCCTGGCGATGTTCGGCGACAAGATCACCACCGACCACATCTCACCCGCCGGCTCGATCAAGCAGGCATCGCCCGCCGGCACCTACCTTTCCGAGCACCAGGTCGCGGTGAAGGACTTCAACCAATACGGCACGCGGCGCGGCAATCACGAGGTGATGATGCGCGGCACATTCGCGAACATCCGCATCAAGAACTTCATGCGCCAAGCCGACGACGGCTCGGTGCCGGAAGGCGGGATGACCAAGTACTGGCCCGGCGCCGAGGAGATGTCGATCTACGATGCCGCGATGCGCTATGCCGCGGAGGGCGTGCCGCTGGTGGTTTTCGCCGGCACCGAGTACGGCAACGGCTCGTCGCGCGACTGGGCGGCGAAGGGCACCAAGCTGCTCGGCGTGCGCGCTGTGGTCGCGGAATCCTTCGAGCGCATCCACCGCTCCAACCTCGTCGGGATGGGCGTGCTGCCCCTGACATTCGAGCCCGGCACCACCTGGTCGACCCTGAAGCTGAAGGGTAACGAGGAGATCACCATCCGCGGCTTGGGCGAAACGCTGCGCCCGCGCCAGAAGATGGCGATGATGGTGAAGTACGACGACGGCCGCGAAGAGAGCGTGCCGCTGCTCTGCCGCATCGCGACGCTGGACGAGCTGGAGTATTTCAACAACGGCGGCATCCTGAGCTACGTGCTCAGGCAGCTGGCGAAGGCGGCGTAAGGTCGAGGACGATCAGGGAGGCTTCCATGAAGGTCGAAGAAGCGATCACGAGGGCAAAAGCCTTCGTACGTGAAGTCTTCGCCAATGAGGAAGTCTCCCAAATTCGCCTTGAAGAAGTCGAATTCGATGACAACGACAACGCTTGGCTGGTAACCATCGGCCTGATGCGGCCTATCATTACCAAACAGGAGCATATGCCAAGCTACCTGAGCCAAGCTCCACTCAAGCGGACGTATAAAGTCGTAAAAATAGCTGACGATGGCGGCGCAATTCCATCTGTGAAGATCAGGCAGCTTCATGGTGAGGAGTGACGAACGCGTCTATCTGATCGACGCCAATCTACTCGCGCTTCTCGCCGTTGGCGCGACCTCGCTCGATCTGATCGCCAAACACAAGAAGACAAAAGCCTTCTCGATTGATGACTACGCATCCCTGCTCCGGCTCATCGGCAGCACGCCTATTCTCATCGTCCCGAACGTGGCGACAGAGACGTCAAATCTCGTCGCCTATCATGAGGAACCGGAGCGTCACCGCATCTTCTTGACGCTGAGACGGATGCTTGACAGCTATCGCGAGACCTACGTTGCAAGTGCTGTCGCCGCCGCGCAGCCTGAGTTCCGCTTCCTCGGCCTCACCGATGCCGCAATCCTCGCTGGGGGTGAAGGTGTCGAAATCCTGTCAGCCGATGCAAACCTCTGCATTGCAGCTCAAAAATGCGGCCTTCGCGCGATCAACTTCAACCACCTGCGCGACGGCATTTAATCTCCATATCGGCTCGCCTCTGGCAGGCAGTCCAGCCATTCCGGCATTCCCTTCGCCCGCCTCACAAGATGCGCCGCCAGCCGGCGCTGGAACGGCTCGGGATCGCCGGCGTCGCGTTCCTTCGGGTTCGGCAGGCTGGTCGCCAGCAGCGCTGCCTCGCGGGCACTCAGCGCGCTCGCCGGCTTGCCGAACGTCTCCTGCGCCGCCGCCTCGATGCCGAACACGCCGTCGCCCCATTCCGCGACGTTGAGGTAGGCTTCCAGCGTGCGCGCCTTGCTCCACACCCGGCCGAGCGCCAGCGCCATCGCGATCTCGACGCCCTTCCGCAGGCTGGAGCGGCCCGGCCACAGGAACAGGTTCTTCGCCACCTGCATGGTGATGGTGGAGGCGCCGCGCGAGGGGCCGTCGCTGTCGCTCAGCACCTCCCTCAGCGAGTCCCAGTCGACGCCGTCGTTGCGGCAGAAGCGGGCGTCCTCGGAGGCGAGCACCGTGGCGAGCAGAACCGGCGACACGTCGGCGAGGCGGACGTACTCGCGGCGGTAGTCCCTGCCGGGGAGGGTGCGGCCGAGCATCAGCATCGACATCGGCGGCGCCGCCGTGTCGTAGGCGAGCGCGCCGGCGAAGGCGAGGGCGAGCGCCAGCACCGCCGCCAGCAGGCCGCGCAGGATCAAGCCTGGCAGGGTGAGGCCGACGCCTCCGCGCCGGCGCGTCTTCAGCCGCATGGTGCCCCCGATGGTGGGCAGCCCATGCCGCAGCGATCGGGCGGGAACATGGCCGATCGCGCCTCTGCGCGGGCTGCCGCTCCGGCTTGACCGGGCGGGGTGTATCGGGCAAGCGGGCGCGAGGATGGGGTCGAAATGACGCGCTGGGTGGAAAGCGACGAGTTCAGGGAGCGGCTCGCGGCGGTCGCGGAGGCGACGGAATCGATGCTCGACCGGCTGCTCGCCCCCGCGGCGCTGCCCGGCGAGGAGGTTCGCCCCGCCCGCCTGCTGGAGGCGATGCGCTACGCCAGCCTCGCCGGCGGCAAGCGGCTGCGCCCCTTCCTGCTCGTCGAGGCGGCGCGACTGTTCGGCTTAGAGGTTGACGGCGCTGGGGGCGAGGGCGTGCTGCGCGCCGCCTGCGCGCTCGAGATGATCCACTGCTATTCCCTCGTCCACGACGACCTGCCGGCGATGGACGACGACGACCTTCGCCGCGGCCGCCCCACCACCCACAAGGCCTATGACGAGGCGACCGCCATCCTCGCCGGCGACGGCCTGCTGACCTACGCCTTCGACGTCACCGCCGATCCCGCCACCCACCCCGATCCGGCCGTGCGCGCCGCGCTGGTGCTGCAGCTCGCCCGGCACGCCGGGCTCGGCGGCATGGTCGGCGGGCAGATCCTCGATCTCGAGGCCGAGGCGGCGACCAGCCGGCACGCCGCGCCCGACGTGATCCGCATCCAGTCGATGAAGACCGGCGCGCTGCTGCACTATGCCGTGATCGCCGGCGCGACGCTCGGCGGCGCCGAGGCGCCGGCGATGGCGGCGATGTCGCGCTACGGCCGGGCGGTCGGCGCCGCCTTCCAGGTCGCCGACGACATCCTCGACGTCGAGGCCGATCCGCAGGCGCTGGGCAAGGCGACCGGCAAGGACGCCGATCGTAACAAGGCGACGCTCGTCGCGGCCCTGGGGCTAGAGGCGGCCCGCGCACGGCGCGACGCGCTTGCCGAGGAGGCGATCGCGGCGCTGGCTGACGTCGTCGCCGGTCGCGAGGACCGACGCGCCGCGGCGCAGGTGCTGAGGGAGGCCGCCCGCTTCGCGGTCGCCCGCAGGAGCTGACGATCCGCGAGGCGTCCGCATCCCGGACCTCCTCGGCTTGTCCCCCTGTCGGCATCGCGGCCGGGCCGGTGCGGGCGATCAGCCCGGCCTGCCGATCACCTGCATCCGCACGTTGGCGACGCCGGACTGTAGCATGCCGAGAGCGGCGGCGGCGGTGCGCGACACGTCCATCATCCGCCCGCCGATGAAGTTCACCGTCAACACCATCTGGCGGAGGTTGGCGAGGTTGGTTACGAGCACGCGGGTGCCGAACGGCAGAGAGCGATGCGCGCAGGTCGCCGCGCCGACGGCGCCGCCCGAGGCGGTGCGCCCACCGGAATAGAACGAAGCGCGGCCGACCAGCGCGCTGAAGGCCGGAGCTGCCGCGACCGGGTGCGCCGCGACGGCGCGGGCGGGCCGATGG
>CALMRL010000536.1:0-2015 GCA_937873345.1 uncultured Beijerinckiaceae bacterium
GCTGAAACCCTCCGAGCACACGCCCGCCACGGCGGCGCTGCTCGCCCGCCTGATCGGCGAGGCGCTCGACCCCGGCCTCGCCCAGTGCGTGACCGGCGGCGCCACCGAGGCGGCGGCGCTGGCGTCCCTGCCTTTCGACAAGCTGATGTTCACCGGCTCCACCGCCACCGGGCGGCTGGTGGCCAGGGCGGCAGCCGAGAACCTGGTGCCGACCGTGCTGGAGCTCGGCGGCAAGTCGCCGGCGATCGTCGATGCCTCCGCCGACATCGCCGTCGCCGCGGCCGACATCGTCGCCGGCAAGCTGCTCAACGCCGGCCAGACCTGCGTCGCGCCGGACTACGTGCTGCTGCCGCGCGTCGGCATGGCGGGCTTCGTCGAGGCGGCGAAGGCGGCAGCGCGGCGCATGCACCCCGATCCGACGCGCGGCGACTATTCCGCGATCTGCCGCCCGGCCGACCGCCAGCGTCTGATGTCGCTCGTCGCGGGGCTGGAGACCGTGCCGCTGTTCGATCACGAACTGCCGCCGCCGCACCTTGCCCCGGCGCTGGTGATCGACCCGCCCGCCGGCAGCCGGCTGATGCGCGAGGAGATCTTCGGCCCGTTGCTGCCGCTGGTCCCCTACGACGACATCGCCGACGTCTACCACCAGCTCGCCGACCGGCCCGACCCGCTCGCCCTGTACTGGTTCGGCACCGATCGCGACCGGCAGCGCGAGACGCTGGAGCGCACCCGCTCCGGCGGCGTCGCGATCAACGACACGATGATGCACGTCGCGGTGGAGTCCCTGCCCTTCGGCGGGCTCGGGGCTTCGGGGATAGGCGCCTACCACGGCCGTGCTGGCTTCGACGCCTTCACCCACCGTCGCGCGGTCTTCATCCAGCATCGCTGGTCGTTGACGCGCCTGCTGCGCCCGCCCTACGGCAAGCTCGCGGACCGCATCCTCGGCGGGATGATCAGGTAGCTCCCTCGGCCATCGCCTGCGCGATCTCGCGGCGCAGCTCCGGCAGCACCTCGGCCTCGAACCAAGGGTTGCGCTTGATCCAGGCCGAGTTTCGCCAGGAAGGATGCGGCAGGGCGAAGGTGCGCGGCCCCGCGCCGAGGTGAGCGCGCCAGTCGCGGACGAGGTCGCCTTGGCTCTGCCCCGCCCGCAGAGGGCGGCCGAGCCGGCGGAAGTGGTAGGCCTGCGCGTGCCGCCCGATCAGCAGCATCAGCCTGACCTGCGGCAGCAGGGCGAAGAGCCGCCGGTGCCAGACGCCGGCGCACTCGCGGCGGGGCGGCAGGTCGCCCTTGTCGGCGGTGTGGCCGGGAAAGCAGAAGCCCATCGGCGCGATCAGCACGCCGTCGCCGAAGAAGCGCTCGCGGTCGAGACCCATCCAGGCGCGCAGCCGATCGCCGGAAGGATCGTCGAAGGGAACGCCGCTCAGATGCGCGCGGATGCCCGGCGCCTGGCTGGCGATCAGCACGCGGGCCCGGGCGTTGATCCGCAGGATCGGTCGCGGCTCGTCGGGCAGGCGGGGATGGTAGAGGGGTGCATCCCGGCACAGGCGGCAGGCCCGGATCGCAGCGGCGAGACGATCCACCTCGGCGTCCCGTCGGTCGGCCGCATCGTCCGCCATCGCCGCTCCCGCTTGCCGCCGACGACTTGCGGCCGTCGGCCGAGTGCCGCTTCGCCGTTGATAAAAGCGTCGCGTCGATAAGGAAGAGCTTGTACACCTTCTCCGCGCGATGCCGCGGCGTGCGAGGCGCCCTTCCTCGTCGAGACTCCACCGGGGATGGACGCCTTTTCGCGACGGCCACAGACATCGGGACGATCCACGATCGCACTGCTGGCGCTCGCCTTCTTCGTCGCGTCCCCCGCATCGGCCGCAATGCCCGACCCCGTCGCCACCATGCGGCGGCTCGGCGGCGAACTCGACCTGCAGACGAAGTTGCCGGGCGACAAGCGTGAGGACGAGCACGAGCACACGCCTTCCGATTTCAAGCTGCGGATCCCCGGCGCCACCACCATCCTGTGG
>CALMRL010000536.1:2033-4899 GCA_937873345.1 uncultured Beijerinckiaceae bacterium
CGTGCCAGATCGTCCGGGCGACGCAGCCGCGGCACCGGATGCGGCGGCGGTGGCGCGCATGGCCGAGGCCGGCGACGATGCCGACGACCTCGCCCGCGCAGGGCGCATCGCCGAAGCGATGCACCTGCTGCTGCTGCGTGCCCTGATGGAGATGCGCGCGCGGCTCCAGATCACGCTGGCGGACTCTCTGACAAGCCGCGAAATCCTGCGGAAGGTTGTCCTGCCCGACGACGGGCGGCTGGCACTGGGCGAGCTGATCGGCCGCGTCGAGCGCGTGCACTTCGGCGCCGAGCCCGCATCGCTCGACGACTACGGCGTCTGCCGCGGCACCTTCGAGCGGCTGATCGGCGCGATGCTCGCACCGCAGCCGGCCGCGCAGCCGCTGTGAACGACGACAACCCCTTCTCGCCGGCGGTCGTTGGCTTCCTCGCCGCCGGGCTGGTCGCGATCTTCGCCCTCTCCGTGGTCCTCACCTCGAAGATCGGCGGCGAGCAGGACGGCTACCGCGCGACGCGTTCCTCGCCCTCCGCGATCGGCCACGCCGGCTTCTACGCCCTGCTGCGCGCGCTCGACCTTCCGGTCGGCTATTCGGGCTCCGAGGCGGTGAAGGCGGCGGGCGCAGGGGCGGATGATGGCCTGCTGATCGTCGAGGAGCCCGACGCCGACCTCGTGCGCAAGCGCGACGACCTCGACCTGTCGCGCGGCCCCGACGTGCTCGTTGTGCTGCCGAAGCGATGGGGCACCCGCGACCACTCGCACGAAGGCTGGATCGAGACGAGCGGGCTGCAGCCGCTGTGGCGCACGCAGAAGATGCTGCGCCTCGTGCTCGGAAGCGCCAGCGTGACGCGCGTCGACAATCCCGTCATCGAGCCGAGCGGGCGCGTCGCCACGCTGCCGAAGCTGGAAGGCTCCGTGCAGTTGATCAACGGTCGCGACCTGATCCCCCTCATTACGGCCAAGGGCGGCGCGACGGGGGACGGCATGCTGCTCGCCGAGGCGAGGACGCCCGACCGCGGGCACATCTACGTGCTCGCCGACCCCGACGCGCTGGAGAACCACGGTATCCTCCGCGGCGACAACGCCCGCTTCGCCGCCGATCTCGTCGCGGCGTTGTGGAGCGGCGAAGGATCGATCGTCTTCGACGAGACGGTGCACCAAGGCTATCTCAAGACGCGCAATCCGCTGCAGCTGCTTTTCCAGTTCCCCTACTCCCTCGTCCTCGCCCTGCTGCTGGTGGCGGTGGCGCTGCTGCTCGCCGCCGCCACCTCGCGCTTCGGCGGGCCGGAGGCACCGCCGCCGCCGCTCGCCGCCGGCAAGGGACCGATCATCGGCAACACCGCCGCCCTGATGGATCGCGCCGGCCCCCCGCCAAGCGTGCTGCGCCGCTACATCCGGCCGACGCAGCACGAGACCGGCCGCGCCCTGCACGCGCCCTCCGGCCTCGACGACGGCGAACTCGCCGATTGGCTCGACCGCATCGGCGCCTCGCGGGGCCTCGCGGCGAGTGCGCGGGAAATGCTCGCCCGCTCCACCGCCTTCATGGGCGGGCGTACCAGGCAGATCACCGGACTGTTCGCGCAGGCGCGCGACATCCGCCAGTGGCAAAGGGATATGACGGATGGAACTCACGGACGTCGGCAACCTCGCTGACGCGGTGCGCCGCGAGATCGGCAAGATCGTCGTCGGCCAGGACGAGACGGTGGAGCTGCTGCTGACCAGCCTGCTCGCCGGCGGGCACATCCTGGTCGAGGGCGTGCCCGGCACCGGCAAGACGCTTGTCGCCCAGGCCTTCGCCGCGACCCTCGCGCTGCAGTTCGGGCGCATCCAGTTCACCCCGGACATGATGCCGGGCGACATCATCGGCACCAGCCTGTTCAATTTCCAGACCGGCGAGTTCACCCTGACGCCGGGGCCGATCTTCGCGCAGGTGCTGCTCGCCGACGAGATCAACCGCACCCCGCCGAAGACCCAGGCGGCGCTGCTGCAGGCGATGAGCGAGCGCGCGGTGACCATCGACACCCACACCCATCCCCTCGGCGACGACTTCATGGTGGTGGCGACGCAGAACCCGATCGAGCAGCACGGCACCTATCCGCTGCCCGAAGCGCAGCTCGACCGTTTCCTGTTCAAGATCACGGTCGGCTATCCCACCCGCGAGGAGGAGCGGGCGATCGTCGCCCGCCATGGCCACCAGTCGGCGACGCCAAGGGTCGCCGACTTCGACCTCCGCGCCGTCACCGATGCCGAAGGCCTCGCCGCGCTGCGCCGCGCCACGGCGACGATCCGGCTCGACGACGCGATCATCGCCTACATCGTCGACCTCATCCGCTCGACGCGCGAGCATCCGGCGATCAGCACCGGCGCCTCGACCCGCGCCGCCAACATGCTGGCCTCCGCCGTGCGCGCCTATGCGGCGTTGAACGGCCGCGACTACGTGCTGCCCGACGACGTCAAGCGGCTGGTGCCGCCGCTGGTGCGCCACCGCATGGTGATGGCGGCGCATGCCGAGATCGAAGGTCTCACGCCCGACGCGGTGCTGGGCGAGATCCTCGATCGCGTCGCGGCGCCGCGCTGATGCGGCCGACGCTGCGGGCGGTGGTGCTGTTCGCGCTGGCCGTGCCCCTCGCCTTCTTGCTCGTCATTCGCGATCCCGCGCTATGGCCGGCCTCGCTCGCCTACCCGCTCCTCGCCCTGATGCTGATCGCCGCCGATGCCCTGATGATCCTGCCGCGCCGCCGCATCGTCGTCGATGTCGCCGGGCCGCGCCGCCTGCCTGTCGGCGACACCGGCGAGGTCAGCGTCACGCTCGGCCTGCCGGCGCGGCGCGCGCGCACGACCTTCACCCTGCTGCTCGAACAGGCCGGCA
>CALMRL010000536.1:4909-8794 GCA_937873345.1 uncultured Beijerinckiaceae bacterium
TCGCCGACCCTCCCCGGCCGGAGCGAGCCTCGCGCACCGACGACGGGGGGCAGACGCCCGGGCTGAGCGTCGTTCTGCCGATCAGGGCGCAGCGGCGCGGGCGCGTGACGCTGAAGGCGCTGTGGCTGCGCTGGCGCGGGCCGCTGGGGCTCATCGAGCAGCGCTGGCGCAAGGCGCTCGACATCGGCATCGAGGTGGTGCCGATCATCCGCGGCCTGCGCTCCGCCGCCCTCACCCTCACGGTGCGCGACGCGCAACTCGGCATCAAGGCCGACCGCGACAAGGGCGAGGGATCGGAATTCGAGACGCTGCGCGAGCACGTCGCCGGCCTCGACAACCGCCACATCGACTGGAAGCGCTCGGCCCGCCACGCCAAGCTCGTGTCGAAGACCTTCCGCACCGAGCGCAACCATCCGATCATCCTCGCCTTCGACACCGGCCACCTGATGCTTGAGCCGGTCGCCGGCAAGACGCGCCTCGACCATGCGATCGAGGCGGGGCTGCTGCTGGCGATGGTGTCGCTGCGCGGCGGCGACATCGTCGGCGACTACGCCTTCGACGCGGCGGTCCGGCAGTTCCACGCCGCGCTGGGCGGCATGCCGCACCTCGCGCGCCTGCAGGAATCCCTGTCGCGGCTCAGCTATGCCACCGAGGAGACGAACTTCACCCTCGGCTTCGCCGAACTCGACGCGCGGCTGAAGCGGCGCTCGCTGGTGGTGCTGTTCACCGAGTTCGCCGACGCCGTGACGGCGGAGATGCTGATCGAGGGTGTCGCGCGCCTCGCCCGGCGCCACACCGTGATCGCCGTGACGCTGCAGGATCCCGCGATGGCCGAAATGGTGGCGGCCGAGCCCTCGCGCTTCGAGGCCGTGGCCTCCGCAGTGATCGCCCAGGACTTCCTGCGCGAGCGCAGGATCGTGCTGGAGCGCATCGGAAGAGCAGGCGTCCACGTCGTCGACGTGCCGTCGGCAAACCTGGCGGTGGCGCTCGTCGACAAGTACCTGCTGGTCAAGCGGCGGGACCAGATATGACCGCCTCCGCCGGCATCCCGACCGACGCGCAGCCCGCCTCTCCGCGCCTAGCGCTGCGCTCGGCCGAGTTTCGCCGCGAGCGCGAGGCGGCATGGGCCCAGTTGGAGGCGATCCTCGCCGAGATCGAGAAGCGCGGTATCAAGGGTCCGGCGGCCGAGGACCTGCAACGTTTGCCGATCCTCTATCGCGGTGCGGTCTCCTCGCTGTCGGTCGCCCGCACCATCGCGCTCGACCGCAACCTCCTGCGCTACCTCGAGGACCTGTCGTTGCGCGCCTTCCTCGTCGTCTATGGTCCGCGCGCGTCGGCCGGCGAGGGATTTGCCTCCTTCCTCGCCCGCGGCTTCCCCGCGGCCGTGCGGGCGGCGCGCTGGCACATCCTCATCGCCGTGCTGGCGACAGCGCTCGGCATCGCGGCCGGCGACATGCTGGTCTCCGCCGACACCGACTGGTTCTCGGCGCTGGTGCCCTCCGATCTCAGCGGCGGCCGCGGCCCGGCGAGCACCGCGGCGGAGCTGCGCCAGAGCGAGATCTTCGCACCCTGGGAGGGCTTCGTCGCCTCCTTCGTGGTCTTCGCCAACTCGCTGTTCCGACACAACGCGATCATCGCGCTGATGGCCTTCGGGCTCGGCTTCCTCGCCGGCGTGCCGACGCTGCTGCTGCTCGTCTACAACGGGCTGACGCTAGGCGCCTTCCTGGCGATCCACGCCAAGCGCGGCCTCACGATCGACTTCCTCGGCTGGATTTCGATCCACGGCGTCACGGAACTCGCCGCGATCGTGCTCGCCGGCGGCGGCGGCCTGGTGATCGCCGACGCGGTGCTGTTCCCACGCCGCCACGGCCGGCTCGCGACCCTGGTGCGCAAGGGCCGGGAAGCGACGAAGCTCGGCGGCGGCGCCGTGCTGATGCTGTTCGTCGCCGGGCTGATCGAGGGCGGCATGCGCCAGCTCGTCGCCAATACGGACGGCCGCTTCGCCATCGCCGCGGTGACGGCGAGCCTATGGCTGACCTACTTCCTGTCCGGCCGACGACGAGGGGCAAGGGTGGCCGATGGCGCGTGAAGACACCGACCGACTCGCGCCGGCCGATCGCGTCGCGCTTCTCTTCGACGGCACCCGCCGGCGCACGCGCGCGCTGGTGACGCCCGAGGGCGTGGCGCTGCGCGTCGACATCGCCCAGCGCGGCGAGCGCGTCGGCGCCTTCCTGCTCGACGTGCTGTTCTGGTCGCTGGCGACGGCGGCGATCTTCGTCGCCCTGCTCATCGCGGGCGCCGGTGGAATGGAGGGCGACGTGCTGACCACGATCGTGCTGTTCCTCGCCTTCCTGCTGCGCAACCTGTACTTCATCCACTTCGAGCTGGCATGGCGCGGCCGGACGCCAGGCAAGCGCATCTGCGGCCTGCGCGTCGTCGACCGCGCGGGCGGCCATCTCGCCGCCGGCGCGGTGGTCGCCCGCAACCTGACGCGTGAAGTCGAGCTGTTCCTGCCGCTGGAGGCGCTGGCCTCGGTGGCCGCGGCGAACGGCGTCGCGGTGTGGGCGCAGCTCGCCACCTTCGGCTGGATCGTCGCGATCGCCGCCATTCCCTTCCTCAATCGCGATCACCTGCGCGCCGGCGACCTGATCGCCGGGACGCTGGTGATCGCCATGCCCAGGCGCGCGCTCGCCCCCGAGCTGGCGGAGGACACGACGGACTACGTCTTCACGCCGGCGCAGCTGCGCGCTTACGGCGCCTTCGAGCTGCAGGTGCTGGAGGAGCTGCTGCGCCAGGGACGGTCCCAGGACACGCGCCGCCTTCACGCCGAGGTGGCGGCAAAGATCAGCCAGCGCATCGGCTGGCCGGTCCCCGTGCCGGAGCTGGACCACGAGCGCTTCCTGCGCGCCTTCTACACGGCCGAGCGCGCCGAGCTGGAGCGCGAGCAGCTCTACGGCCGCCGGCGCGATGACAAGGATGCGGCGCGGCAGCGATCGACCCGGTGATGAGGATGCGTCAGCCCCGCACCGGCGATAGCCCCGCCGCCGGCCGTGGCGTAGCCTTGGCCCCGAAAGGCCGCATCCGCCAACCCTCGATTCGACCCAGAGCGACGCCGGCGAAGTAGCGCAGGCCGGCGCGGTCGCCCCTGGCGGCGGATTGCGCCGCGCGCGCGATCGGGCGGGCGATCCAGCCCGCGGCGGCGAGAGACGAGAAGCCGTGGCGGCGCAGCACGTAGCCGAACCCGCGGGCGTAACCGCGACCCTTCGCGACCATCGCGGGCGTGCGGATATCAAGCTCCGCGTGGTGGCCGTGAACCGCGGGATCGTACACGCAGGCATAGCCGGCGCGCAGCGCCCGCAGCATCAGCTCCTGCGCCTCGCAGGATTGCCATGGCGTCGCGGCGCCGATGCCTACGTCGACGTCGTAGCCGCCCGTCATCGCCAGCACCTCGCGGCGGAAGAACACCACCCATTCGATGCCGGTGGTCCACACATTGTCGCGGTGGATGCGGGTCACGGCCTGCTCGAAGCGGCCGTTGATGTCGCGTCCCGCCTCATCGGCGGCGCGGCCGGCGAGCACGTCGGCGTCGTGCTCGCGCATCCGCTCCAGCGCCTCACCGAGCATGCGCGCGGGGTACCAGCAGTCGTCGTCGGGGAACAGCACCACATCGCCTCGCGCATGCGCGAAGCCTGCGTTGCGCGCCCGGCTGGCGCCGCTCTGGCCGGGCGTGCGCAGGTACAGGACGGGGAAGCTCCATCCTTCCGCCGCGGGATCGCCGACGCGATCGTCGCCGTTCTGGTCGACGACGATCACCTCGAAGTCGCGGAACGACTGCGCCTCAAGGGAGCGGAACAGCGCTGCGAAGGGAGCGGCACGACCCTTGGT
>CALMRL010000537.1:0-28981 GCA_937873345.1 uncultured Beijerinckiaceae bacterium
AGGCTCCCGACCAGCCCTACCTCCTCGTGCAGCTAAGCGACTACGTGGTCGAGCAGCTGGCGAGCTTCCCCGGCCCCTCGCTCTTCGGCAAGTTCGGCGACTACCGCCGCCCGCTGGAGCAGCGCATCGGCGTCGGCGACCTCATCTCGATCTCGGTATTCGAGGCGGCCGCAGGAGGCCTGTTCTCGCAGCCCGTGGCGAGCGCCACCACCGTGGGCTCGCATGCCGCGACCATTCCGCCCCAGGTGGTGCAGCGCGACGGCACCATCACCGTACCCTACGCCGGCGCGATCCCGGTGGTCGGCAAGACCACGCCCGAGGTCGAGAAGCTCGTCGTCGAGCGCCTGACGGGCAAGGCGATCGAGCCGCAGGCCATCGTCAACATCGATATGCCGATCGCCACCTCGATCACCCTGGCCGGCGAAGGCGTCCGCGGCGGCCGCCTGCCGCTGTCGACGCGCGGTGACCGCCTGCTCGACGTCATCGCCGAGGACGGCGGCGTGACCACCAACGTCCACGAGACGTTCCTGGAGCTGACCCGCGGCGGCAAGACCGTGCGCGTGCCCTTCCAGACGCTGCTGAACGCGCCGCGCGAGAACATCTACGCCCGGCCCGGCGACACGCTGACGGTGGTGCGCTACCCCCTGTCCTTCACCGCCTACGGCGCGACCAACAACAACCAGAACCTTACCTTCGACGCGCTCGGCATCAACCTCGACGAGGCGATCGCCAAGGCGGCCGGCCTCGCCGACACCAAGGCCGATCCCGAAGGCGTCTTCGTGTTCCGCTACGAGCCGGTGGCGGTGGCGCGCAAGTTCCCCGGCATCACCCCGGCGCAGTCGGCGCTGAACCTGGTGCCGACGGTGTACCTCATCAACATGCGCGATCCCGGCTCGCTGCTGCTGGCGCGCAAGTTCGCGATGAACGACAAGGACATCCTGTACATCTCGAACTCGCCGCTGTCCGACCTGCAGAAGTTCCTCGGCATCATCGGCACGGTGACGAGCCCGGTCGTGTCGGTCGGCGAACTCGCCATCTCGCTGCGCTGAGGCGCATCGGAGCCGATCGCGCCTGCGGCGGTCGGGGCCGCATGGCCGAGTCGGCTCGCGCAAGGCACAAAAGCCCGTTGGCTCCGTGGCTTGCCTGTCGCTTTGCCCATGCAAAGGGACCGGCGAAGGCTTATATCGTTGGAGACGGCGACCCGCCCACGCGGGCCATTCCGGCTTCCCCGGCCGACTGATCCCGAAAGCACCTCAAGGCATGCAGCAAAGACCTCGGCCGCAGGACGAGAACGCCGGTGCGCCCCCGCCCGCCGCCCAGCCCGCGGCCCACTCCCCTGTCTACGACGCCGACTCGATCAAGGTGCTTCGCGGCCTCGACGCCGTGCGCAAGCGACCCGGCATGTACATCGGCGACACCGACGACGGCTCCGGGCTCCACCACATGGTCTACGAGGTGGTGGACAACGCCATCGACGAGGCGCTGGCCGGCCACGCCAGCCGCGTCACGGTGACCCTGAATGCCGACGGCTCGGTGACGGTCACCGACGACGGCCGCGGCATCCCCACCGGCATCCACGGCGAGGAGGGCGTGTCGGCGGCCGAGGTCATCATGACCCAGCTGCACGCCGGCGGTAAGTTCGACCAGAACTCCTACAAGGTGTCCGGCGGCCTGCACGGCGTCGGCGTGTCGGTGGTCAACGCGCTGTCGACCTGGCTGAAGCTGCGCATCTGGCGCGACGGCTCCGAGCACCTCATCACCTTCGGGCACGGCGACGCGGTGGCGCCGCTGGAGGTGGTCGGGCCGGCACCGTCGGTCGACGGCCAGCCGAAGCGCGGCACCGAGGTGACGTTCCTCGCCTCGCCCAAGACCTTCACGATGGTGGACTACAGCTACGCCACGATCGAGCACCGGCTGCGCGAGCTGGCGTTCCTCAACTCCGGCGTCCGCATCGTGCTCACCGACGCGCGCGGCCCCGAACCGAAGGTCGAGGAGCTATTTTACGACGGCGGCCTCTTGGCCTTCGTTCGCTACCTCGACCGCACCAAGGCGGCGCTGATCGGCGATCCCATCCTGATGCGCGGCGAGCGCGACCGGATGACGGTGGAGGTCGCCCTGTGGTGGAACGACAGCTACCACGAGAACGTGCTGGCCTTCACCAACAACATCCCGCAGCGCGACGGCGGCACCCACCTCGCCGGCTTCCGCGCGGCGCTGACGCGGCAGATGACGGGCTACGCCGATAAATCCGGCATGCTGAAGCGCGAGAAGGTCGACCTCACCGGCGACGACTGCCGGGAGGGGCTCACCTGCGTCCTCTCGGTCAAGGTGCCGGACCCGAAGTTCTCGTCGCAGACCAAGGACAAGCTCGTCTCGTCCGAGGTGCGCCCGGTGGTCGAGGGGCTGGTCAACGAGATGCTCGACCGCTGGCTGGAGGAGCATCCCGCCGACGCCCGCACGGTGACGGCCAAGGTGATCGAGGCCGCCCAGGCCCGCGAAGCGGCGCGCAAGGCGCGCGAGCTGACCCGGCGCAAGGGCGCGCTCGACGTCGCCAACTTACCCGGCAAGCTCGCCGACTGCCAGGAGCGCGACCCCGCCAAGGCCGAGATCTTCCTCGTCGAGGGCGACAGCGCCGGCGGCTCGGCGAAGCAGGGCCGCGCCCGCGAATACCAGGCGATCCTCCCCCTCAAGGGCAAGATTCTCAACGTCGAGCGGGCGCGCTTCGACAGGATGCTGGGCTCCCAGGAGATCGGCACGCTGATCACCGCGCTCGGCACCGGCATCGGCCGCGACGACTTCAACGCCGACAAGCTGCGCTACCACAAGATCATCATCATGACCGACGCCGACGTCGACGGCTCGCACATCCGCACGCTGCTCCTCACCTTCTTCTTCCGGCAGATGAAGGAGTTGATCGACCGCGGCCACGTCTACATCGCGCAGCCGCCGCTCTACAAGGTGAAGCGCGGCTCGTCCGAGCAGTACCTGAAGGACGAGCGCGCGCGCGAGGACTACCTGATCGGTCACGGCCTCGACGGCGCGGTACTGCGCCTCGCCACCGGCGAAGAGCGGGCCGGCGGCGACCTCCGGGCGCTCGTCGAAGAGGCGCGCGCGGTGCGCCACCTGCTCAGCGGCCTGCACGGGCGCTACGATCGCGGCATCGTCGAGCAGGCGGCGATCGCCGGGGCGCTGGCCCCGATCGACCACGAGACGAGCGAGACCGCCCCGGAGTCAGCCGAAGCGGCGCGCCTGCTCGCCGTTCGGCTCGACGCCCGCGCCGACGAGACCGAGCGCGGCTGGAGCGGCCATGTCGACAACGGCGGCTACGTGCTGACGCGCGAGGTGCGCGGCGTCACCCAGGCCGCGATCCTCGACGCCGGCCTGCTCGCCTCCGCCGAGGCGCGGCGGCTCTCCGAGCATACGGCCTCCCTCGCCGAGGTCTACGCCAAGCCTGCCACCCTGCTGCGCCGCGCCGACCAGACCGCGGTCGCCGGTCCCGGCGAGTTGCTCGATGCGGTGATGGAGGCCGGCGCCAAGGGCATCTCGCTGATGCAGCGCTACAAGGGGCTCGGCGAGATGAACGCCGACCAGCTCTGGGAGACGACCCTCGACCGCGATGCGCGCTCCCTGCTCCAGGTGAAGATCAAGGAAGGCTCGGAGGCCGACGACATCTTCGTCAAGCTGATGGGCGACGTGGTCGAGCCGCGCCGCGAGTTCATCCAGGACAACGCGCTGTCGGTGGCGAACCTCGACGTCTGAGCGCCGGGGTCAGAACGCCCGATCGAGGCCGAACGGGCAAGGTCCTGCCGATGGGCCGGGGCCGAACGGTCCGCCGACCCGCAGCAGGCAGCTGTCGTAGCCCTGGTAGCGGTAGCCCGGCACGTCATAGGGATACCCCATGAAACGCGCCGCTTCCGGTGGGATCGGCCGCCCCGTCTCCGGCGCGAGGGGTAAGTCCGCGACGAGCGGCCCGATCAGCGGCAAGGCGCCGAGGCCGTTGCCGGGCGGGAGCGGCGCGTCAGCGACCGGCGCAGCAGGCGCGACGTGACGGGGATGGCGATGGTGACGCGACGTCGCCGCTCCAGCCGGCGCAGCCAGCACCGGCAGGCAGGCGGCGATCCGCAAAAGGCATCTGAGCATTGGTTCCCCGGGCGATCGTGACGCGGCGCAATCTCGCCCATTTGCCGGTCAGCGGCAATCGATGCCGCTCGGCCACCGCGCCAACGCCGGCGGGGATTGATTTGTTGGCTTGGCGCGCCCCGCAGGATTCGAACCTGCGACCCTCGGGTTCGAAGCCCGATACTCTATCCAGCTGAGCTAGGGGCGCCCGGCCCTGCTCCTAGCGCAAACGTCGGCGCTTGCCAACGCGCGGGCCGGCGGGCACGAGCCTTTTGAAAAGAGCTCGACGGTCGGTTAGGAAGGCGCCGGCAACAGCGCAAGGGTGAAAGCGATGAACAGGGATCAACTCGTCAGGATCGCGCACGCGATGGTGGCGCCGGGCAAGGGTATTCTCGCGGCGGACGAAAGCTCCTCCACCATCAAGAAGCGCTTCGACGCGATCCACGTCGAGTCCACCGCCGACAACCGTCGCGACTACCGCGAATTCATGTTCCGCTCGGCCGAAGCGATGCGCGAGCACATCTCCGGCGTCATCCTCTACGACGAGACGATCCGCCAGCATGCCAAGGACGGCACGCCGCTCGTCAGGATCATCGAGGAGATGGGCTCCATCCCCGGCATCAAGGTCGACGAAGGCGCCAAGCCGATGCCGAACTTCCCCGGTGAGACGATCACCGAAGGCCTCGACGGCCTGCCGAAGCGGATGAAGGAGTACTACGACCTCGGGGCACGCTTCGCGAAGTGGCGCGCGGTGATCGTGATCGACAAGGACGGCCGCCCCACGGAAGGCTCGATTCGCGCCAACATGGAGGCGCTCGCCCGCTACGCCGCGATCTGCCAGCAGGCCGATATCGTGCCAATCGTTGAGCCCGAGGTGCTGATGGACGGGGCGCACACGATCGAGCGGAACTACGAGGTGACGCGCTTCGTGCTCAACACGCTCTACGCCTCGCTGTACCAGCACCGCGTGTTCCTGGAGGGCACGATCCTCAAGCCGAACATGGTGATCCCCGGCGAGGACGCGGCCAAGGCCTCGCCCGATGAGGTCGCGGCGTGGACGGTGAAGCTGTTCAGGAACTGCGTACCGGTCGCGGTGCCGGGCATCGCCTTCCTGTCGGGCGGACAGTCCGACGTCGAGGCCACCGCCAACCTCGACGCCATCGCCAAGCTCGGTCCCCAGCCCTGGTCGATCACCTTCTCCTACGGCCGCGCCCTGCAGGCGGCGGCGCAGCACGCCTGGTCGGGCAAGCGGGAGCAGGAAGCGGCGGGGCAGACGGCGTTCACCCACCGCGCCAGGATGAACGGACTGGCGATGCTGGGCCAGTGGACCGACGCGCGGGAGCAGGCCGCGGCCTGACCCGGCGCTACCCGGCGGCGTCGCGCCGCCGGTCTCGCCTCCCCGGCCTACGCCGCGAGGTCGGCCACCACCATGTCGAGCAGCGGAAAGCCGGCGGCGCTGACGCGCAGCCGGCCGCCCGGCGTCATCTCCACCATGCCATCGCGCACCAGAGAGGTGACGCGGCTGTGATCGAGCATGCGCCGCGACAGCGCTTCGAACTGCGTCGGCTCGATGCCCTCGACGAGCCGAAGCCCCATCAGCAAGAACTCGTCGCCCTGCTCTTCGGACGACAGCAGCTCGTCCTCGACGAGTCCGTGCCCCTCGGTCTCGACCACCGTCAGCCACATCTCGGGGTGCGACTCGGTGGAATGGGCGCGCCGCCCCTTGGGCGTGGCGATGCGGCCGTGAGCGCCGGGGCCGACGCCGACGTACTCGCCGTAGCGCCAGTAGATCAGGTTGTGCCGGCTCTCGGCGCCGGGGCGGGCGTGGTTGGAGAGCTCGTAGGCCGGCAGCCCGGCCTTGTTCATCACGTCCTGCGTCACGTCCCACAGGTCGCGGCACTGCTCCGGCGTCGGCACGGCGAGCTTGCCTGCGTCGCGCAGCCGCTCGAACATCGTGTCCGGTTCGATGGTGAGCTGGTACAGGGACATATGCTCCCTGACGCGCGTGAGCGCGTCGGTCAGCTCGGCGCGCCAGGCGGCGGGGGTCTGACGCGGCCGGGCGTAGATCAGGTCGAAGGAGTAGCGCTCGAAGATCGAGGCGGCGATGCCGACGGCCTTCATCGCCTCGGCGGCGGTGTGCAGGCGCCCAAGCGCCTTGAGGTCGGCATCGTTCATCGCCTGCACGCCGAGCGAGACGCGGTTGACGCCGGCGCGGCGGTAGCCGGTGAAGCGGTTGGCCTCGACGCTGGTCGGGTTGGCCTCCAGCGTCACCTCGCAGGCCTTGTCGACGCTCCAGTTCGCTGCGATCGCATCGAGGATGCCGGCGACAGTGCCGGGCTTCATCAGCGATGGCGTGCCGCCACCGAAGAAGATCGAGGAGACCGTGCGCCCCTTGGTGAGGCTCGCGCGATGGATCAGCTCCGAGCGAAAGGCGGAGACGAAGCGCTCCTCGTCGATCGCCTGGGCGCGGACGTGGCTGTTGAAGTCGCAGTACGGACACTTCGACTGGCAGAACGGCCAGTGCACGTAGACCGCGAAGCCGGGGGAGTTCGGTCGATAGATCTGGCCCGCCATCCGTCGCCCCGCCGCCCGCTGCAAACCGCCGCCAAGGTTGCCGTCGCCGAAATTCGGCCGCTCGGATCGTGCATCCCGGCGGCGCACCGGCGTCGTCGGCGTCCCTAGCACGCCGAGCATTCACCGCGGACCTTTAAGATTGCGTTCACCACGTTTTCCCAAGATCGACGGAGCGAGCCGGACCGGCAGCAGGAGCAGGCGGCAGCCGTTGAGTGATCCGAGATGAGCTACCTGCAGCCGCCGCCGGACATGTCGCCGGTCGTCGTGGTCAAGGACTACGGCGGATACGTCAACGAGTACGCCGCGCAGACGGAAAGCTATCGCCGCTCCGGGCGCGAGGTGCGCATCCACGAGTGCCACTCGGCCTGCACGATGGCGCTCTCGCTGCCCAACGTCTGCGTCTACCGAGACTCGATCTTCAAGTTCCACCAGGCCTACGACCCGCGCAACCACGTGACCAACTGGGCGGTGACGGACGAGCTGTACCGCACCTACCCCGATGCGGTACGCGAGCGGCTCGGCATGCCGACGAAGACCTTCACGATCATGCGCGGCACGGAGCTGATCGGCCTCGGCGTGCGCGATTGCGCGGAGCCGCAGGGGCCGCGCGTGATCGTCGCCTCGGCAAGCGCGAGACCGCTGCCGGAGACGATGGGCGGCAGCTCCGGCTGGTCGGTGCTGACGGGCCGGCTCGGCGGCATGGTGCCGAACTTCGGCAACAAGCCGGAGATGGCGCCGGCCGACACGCCGGCCAAGGGTCCGTCGGTGGGTCCCTCGACCCACGCTCCCGCGATCACCGCGGAGATGCTGGCGCCCTTGCCGCCGCAGAAGCCGGCGGACCTGCAGGCCCAGACGAAGTCCGACGCCGTGCCGGAGTCTGTGCCGGAGTCGGTTTCGCCAGCAGGCGGAATTCCCCTGCCCCCGCCGCGCCCGAACGAGCTGCAGCTCGGCGCGGTGCTGGTAGCTCGCGCGCCGGGCCTGCTGCCCGTGCCGATCAGCCAGCGCATCGCGGGGTCGCAGCCGATCCTGCCGGCGCGCTTCACGCCTTTCCCGCGCAAGACGACGTGACGCCCCTCAGCGCGCCCGCTGCGCCGCCGTTATCGGACGGACGGGCTCGGAGCGGCCCGCCGGGGCGGCGAAGCGCCGGCTCGACTTGCGTTCCACCACCACCGTGCGGGGACCGTGTCTGTCACGTCCCGACACGACGGTGGTCATCGGGGCCGCGCGGTCGGCGCCGATCTTCTTCATCTCGGCACGCACCTCGATCGACGACGCGCCCATCAGGCCCGCGGCGATCTCGACCTGCTGGTCGCGGTCGTCGCTGAGACCCTGCGCTGCCGCGATCGCCTCGGCGAGCGTCGGCGGATCGCGGCGGACACGGCGCGGACCATATTTCGTCTTCCAGCTCTCGGACATGCTTCGCCCCCGCGATGGCGAAACGAGGCTATCGACGCTTCTGCTGCACTGCAACACGATTTGGGCGAGGAACTGCCCTGTTCGCCCGACATGGGGGCGGCTGCCGCAAGCCTCAGGCCGCGCGCTGCCGTCCCGCGCCGTCGCCGCGATAGGACAGGGCCTCCGCGACATGCGCGACGCCGACCTCCGCCGCGCCTTCGAGATCGGCCACCGTGCGAGCCAGCTTCAGCACGCGATGGAAGCCGCGGGCCGAGAGCTGCATGCGATCGGAGGCGTCGCGCACCAGCGCCTGCCCGGCGCGATCGGGTCGCGCGATCTCCTCGATCAACGACGCCGGCGCTGCCGCATTGCAGCGCAGATCCTGCCGGCCGAGCGCCTCGAACCGGCGAGTTTGCGCGGCCCGGGCCGCGGCGACGCGCGCGGCGACCTCGGCCGAGCCTTCGAGCGGGGGCGGCAGCATCAGGTCGGCGGCCTTCACCGCCGGAACCTCGACATGCATGTCGATGCGGTCGAGAAGCGGGCCCGACAACCGCGTCGCGTATTGCGCCATGCAGCGGGCGTTGGGCTGGCGATGGCAGGCGTAGCCGGGGTCGAGGGCGTGCCCGCAGCGACAGGGGTTCATCGCCGCGACGAGCTGGAAGCGGGCGGGATAGGTGGCGCGGTGGTTGGCCCGCACGATCGCGACCTCGCCGGTCTCCAGCGGCTGGCGCAGCGCATCGAGCACGCTGGCGGCGAACTCGGGCAGCTCGTCGAGGAACAAGACGCCGTTGTGCGCCAGCGAGATCTCGCCGGGCCTCGCCTGCGTGCCGCCCCCGACCAGCGCCGGCATCGACGCCGAGTGGTGCGGCGCGCGGTAGGGCCGCCGGTCGGTCAGCTCGCCGGCCGCGAGCGCGCCGGCCACGGAATGGATCAGCGAGGTTTCCAGCAGTTCGGCCGGGGTCAACGGCGGCAGGATCGAGGGCAGGCGCGAGGCCAGCATCGACTTGCCGGCGCCCGGCGGGCCGTTGAACAGCAGGGCATGGCCGCCGGCGGCGGCGATCTCCAGCGCGCGCTTGGCGCTCTCCTGGCCCTTGACGTCGCGCAGGTCCGGCATCGCCGCGCCGGGACGGTGCACGGCAGGCTGCGGCCGAGCCATCACCTGCGTGCCCTTGAAGTGGTTGGCAAGCTGGATCAGGGAAACCGGCGCCAGCACATCGAGGTCGGCCGCCGCCCAGGCCGCCTCCGGGCCGCTCGCGCGGGGACAGATCAGTCCCAGCCCGCGGGCGTTGGCCGCGATCGCCGCCGGCAGGGCGCCGGCCACCGCCGTCACCGTGCCGTCGAGCGCCAGCTCGCCGAGGACCAGATAGCTCGACAGCATGTCGCCCGGAATCGCGCCGATCGCCGCCATGATGCCGAGCGCGATCGGCAGGTCGTAGTGCGAGCCCTCCTTCGGCAGGTCGGCGGGGGCAAGGTTGACGGTGATGCGCTTCGCCGGCATCGCCAGCCCTGACGCCAGCAGCGCCGAGCGCACCCGCTCCTTCGATTCCGCCACCGCCTTGTCGCCGAGGCCGACGATGGTGAAGACCACGTTGCCGGAGTGGATGCCGACCTGCACGTCGACCGGACGGGCCTCGATGCCCTCGAAGGCGACGGTGGCGACACGAACGACCATCGCGCGGGTTCCGGCTGGCTTTGCTGGACGTTACGGAACGCGTTCCGAGCTGGCAAGCTAGGCTATCCCTTGCAGGTCGCGTTGTGCCCAGGCCTGTTGCAGCAGCCTACAAAGACGCCATGAGTCCCATGCCCCGCTTCGACCTCGACCGCCTCGATCGCTTCCGCACCCGTCTCGACGCCGATGTCGTGACGGGCCTGATTGCCGGAGCGGACGTGCTCGTCGGCGGCGCCGGCGGGCCGATCTGGCGCGCCACGGTCGGCTTCCGCGACGTCGCCTCCCGCGATCCCCTCCGCCAAGACGCGGTGTGGCGCATCTTCTCGATGACCAAGGTGCTGGTGTCGGCGGCCGCGATGGCACTGATGGAGCGCGGCCTGCTCCGCCTCGATCAGCCCGTCGCCGAGTTCATCCCCGCCTTCACGTCGCCTCGCGTGATGGACGAGGCTGGCGCGGTGCGCCCGGCGGAGGCCGCGATGACCGTGCAGGACCTCCTGCGCCACACCGCCGGGCTCGGCTACGGCTATCTCGGCGACGGCCCGCTGCAGCGCCTCTTCGCCGCCGACGGCTTCCTTGCCGAAGACTTGGGCAACGCCGCGTTCGTCGAGCGGCTCGCCTCTCTGCCGCTCGCCTACGAGCCCGGCACGGTGTGGCACTATTCACATGCCACCGACGTGCTCGGCCGGGTGCTGGAGCTGGCCGGCGGCAAAGACCTCCAGGGCGTGCTGGACGGGGCGCTGCTCGGTCCGCTGGGGATGGCCGACACGCGCTTTCGACTGCCTCCGAGCGAGTCGCACCGCGTCGCCGAGCCCCTGCCGCAGGCACAGGGGCGGCGACCGGTGTTCGGCGATCCCTGCCGACTCCTGGCGGCGCAGCGGGGCAACGGTGGCCTGGTCTCGACGACGGAGGATTATGCCCGCTTCCTCGCGGCCATGCTCACCGGGGGTGGCGACGCGCTGTCTCCCGCCGCGGTGCGCCTGATGACGGCCGACCACCTCGGCGCGGCGATCGGTCGCGCACCCTACTACCCACCCGGTCCCGGCTACGGCTTCGGCCTGGGCGTCGCCGTACGCACCAGCGAGGGCGAGGCGCCCTTCCCCGGGTCGGTCGGCGACTGGTTCTGGAGCGGCGTCGGCGGCACCTATGCCTTCGCCGACCCGGCGCGCGGCTTCTTCGCCCTGATGATGCTGCAAACCTCCGACGCCTCGCAGCGCCTGCACTACCGCTCGCTCTGCCGCGCGATGGTCTACGCTTCTCTGCACGATTGACGCGGCATCGAGGCGAGCACGCATGCCCGAGCAAGGTCGGTGCAAGCTCCCGCGCGCCTCAATTGGCCACGCGATGCACTTGCGCGACCGCGAGAGATGCCGCCGATGTGCGAGGCCGGCGGCCGTCGCGCTCAAGCTTGCTGCGAGCAGGGGCGGCGGCACCGGCAATCGCGACCATCGACGCCTACGAGACCGAGGCACTCATGGAGCATGGTGCGAAACGAAGGGTCGGCTCGTCCCGCGACGGCAGGCGACTGCTGATCGTCGGCGCCGTGCTCGCGGTGTCGCTGCTCTGGTCGCTGCTGGCCTATCACCTCTCCGAGAAGCGAACCGCCGACCTGGCGCAAGCGAAGCGCGACGCCACCAACATCACCATCGCCCTGGCAGAGCAGGTGTCGCGCTTGATCGAAAGCGTGGACCAGCTGCTGCGGATGATGCAGGTCGACCACGACCGCGACCCCTCGCATTTCAGCCTCGCGGGATGGATCGCGCGCTCGGAATCCTTGCGCGCTGTCGCGAACCAGGTCGCGAGCTTCGACGAGCACGGCGACCTCGTCGAAGCGATGCGGGCGCCACCACCGGGGCGCAGGATCAACATCGCCGATCGCCCGGCGTTCACCTATCTCGCCAGCCATCCCGATGCGGGCCTCTACATCGGCCGCACCTATCGGAGCCGCTTGCAGCAGGCGATGGTGATCCCCCTGGTGCGCCGCCTCAGCGGGCCAAACGGCGCCTTTGCCGGCACGGTCAGTATCTCGATCGACCCCGACTATCTCATGCGGCAGTTCGGGGCGCTGGACGTCGGCCTCGGCGGCAGTGTCGCCCTTTACGGCCGCGACGGATTCATGCGCGCGAGCACTCCGGCGATCGCCGACATGGTCGACAGGTCGCTGCGCTCGCCGTGGCAACACGACGAAGGCTCGGCGCCGAGCGGCGCGAAGAACGACGGGCGCGGGACCAGTTCGATCGACCGCATCGACGCGACCCGCGACGTGCCCGGACAGCCGCTCACCATCGAAGTCGGCCTTTCCCGGGACGACGTTCTCGGCTCCTGGCGCGCCGAGGCGATGCGGGCGCTAGCCTTCGGCATCGGCGCCTCCGTCATCCTCCTGGTCCTCGCCAACCTGCTGCTGCGCGAACAGGTCCGCCGCGAGGGGCGCGAGACGGCGCTGCGGAGCAGCCGCGACGCCCTCGCCGAGGCCGAGAGCGGCTTCCGCAACATCTTCGACAGCCTTCCCGAGACGCTGGTGCTGCTGCGCATCGGTGTCGATGGCTCGATCACCGTGGATGCACTGAACGGCGAGGCTGTCGCCTTCTTCGGTATCCGCAACACCATTGTCG
Source organism: uncultured Beijerinckiaceae bacterium (assembly GCA_937873345.1). Taxonomy (GTDB): domain Bacteria; phylum Pseudomonadota; class Alphaproteobacteria; order Rhizobiales; family Beijerinckiaceae; genus RH-AL1. The sequence goes on from CALMRL010000537.1 coordinate 12,367, forward strand.
GCAAGGAGATCGAGGCGCTGCGGGCGGACGCGGCGGTGCCCGGCCTGCCCGAGCGCATCGCCGAGGTCGCGGCGCACGGACAGGTCGTGCGTTACCTCGACGCTGTGGCCCGGTCCGAAGAGCGCTTTCGCCTGCTCGCCGAAGCGGCCGGCGACATGATCAGCCATCTGGACCCCTATACGCTGCGCCGCGAATACGTCTCGCCCGGCTGCTGCCGGCTGCTGGGCTTCAAGCCCGAGGAGCTGATGCATCGCCGGCCGATCGAGGATGTGCATCCCGACGATGTGGCCCGGCTGCAGGCTGTCGCCGTCCGCCTCACGTCGAGCGAGGGGCCGGACGAGACGATCGCGACCTATCGCACCCGCCACAAGGCCGGACACTGGCTCTGGGTCGAAGGACGCCTCAACCTGGCTCGCGACAAGTCTGGCGCGCCGGTCGCGATGGTCTGCTCTGTGCGCGACGTCACCGAGCGGCACGATGCCGAGGCCGCGGTGAAAGCAAGCGAGTCACGCTTCCGCCTGCTCGCCGAGAACACCAGCGAGCTGATCGTCCTGGGCAGGCGCGGCGGTGCGCTCACCTACATCTCGCCGGCCTCGCGACGGCTGTTCGGCTATGCACCCGACGAGCTCGCCGACGAGATGGCCTCGCAGCGATGGGCCCACCCCGAGGATCGCGAGCGCTTGGTCCGCGCGATGCTCGCCTCGGGTTCGACGACCTCCGCCGTCTGCCGCGTCCGGCACAGGAACGGCGACTGGGTCTGGGTGGAGGCGATCGTGCGATCCTTCGCGGCGAATGCCGACGAGCCGACGATCATCGCCACCTTCCGCGACGTGTCGGAGCGCGTCGCGCAGGCGCAGGTGCTGCAGCGCGCCAAGGAGGCGGCTGAGCAGGCGAGCCTGGCGAAGAGCGACTTCCTCGCCGCGATGAGCCACGAGATCCGCACGCCGCTCAACGCCGTGCTCGGCTACGCCGATCTCCTGCTGCGCGACGGCGGCCTCACCGACAGGCAGCGGCTCAACCTTGCGCGCATCGAGAACGCCGGCTCGGCGTTGCGCACGGTCGTCGACGACGTGCTCGATTTTTCCAAGATCGAGGCCGGCGAGATCGATGTCGCGCGGCAAGCCTTTCGCCCGCACGACCTCATCGACAACGCCCTCTCCATCATGCGCGGTGCGGCGCAGGCCAAGGGCCTGGACCTCGTCGTCGATCTTGGAACGGCGGTGCCGACGACCGTGATCGGCGACCACGACCGGCTGCGGCAGGTGCTGCTCAACCTCTTGAACAACGCCGTCAAGTTCACGCCCGAGGGCGCGATCACGCTGTCGGTCACCGTGCCGGCGCGCGATGCGGCCATGGCGCGCCTGCGCTTCTGCATCGCCGATACCGGGATCGGCATCTCGAAGGCCGGCCTCGAACGCCTGTTCCAGCGCTTCTCGCAGGTCGATGGCTCGATCAGCCGGGAGTTCGGCGGCACCGGGCTGGGGCTCGCCATCTGTCGCCGCCTCGTCGAGGCGATGGGCGGCACCGTCGGCGTCGAGAGCGAGGTCGGTCGAGGCTCGATGTTCTGGTTCGACGTGCCGTTGGCGCTCTCGGCGGCCGGTGCGGTCGAACGAGGCGGAGGCGAGCCGATGCGGCAGGCCCGCGCGCTCGACGTGCTGCTCGTCGAGGATCAGCCGCTCAACCGCGACCTCGCCCGCGCCGTGCTCGAGGCGGCCGGGCATCGCGTGGCCGAGGTTGCCGACGGCGCCGCCGCGGTCGCTGCCGTGCTCGGCCACCCTTACGACGTGGTTCTGATGGATGTGCAGATGCCGGTGATGGACGGCATCGAGGCGACGCGCCGGATCCGCTCGCTGCCGCATGCCGTGCGACACGTGCCGATCGTCGCGATGACCGCCAACGTGCTGCCGGCGCAGGTCGCGGACCTCAGGAAGGCCGGCATGGACGACCACGTCGGCAAGCCGTTCCGCCGGGAGGAGCTGCTGGCCGTCATCGCGCGGGCGGCGAGCCAGGACGCACCCGTCACCGTCGAGGAGCCTTCCCGGCAGGTGTTCGACCTCGCCGCATATAAGGAGCTTGAGGCGGTGATCGGCTCGCCGACGATCCGCAGGATCGCCGTGGAAACGCTGGCCCAGGCGGCGGCGATGCTTTCATGCGCTGACCACTCGCGCTACGCCACGCAAGCGCATGCGATCCTTGGCACGGCAGGCACCGTTGGCCTGCGGGAACTCGCCTCTGACTTGATGAGCCTGGAACGTGCCTGCCTTGCCAGTGTCGCTCCGGCACCGCTTCTCGCCAAGGTCGCGGGCTCGCTCGCCCGGGCGAGCGCCGCGCTCGAAGCTGCCGCTATCAGCCTCTCGGCGGCGTGAGCGCCGTCGCTGCTTCTTGAGGCTCTTCGCAGTCGCGAACGCTTTATCGCATCGCAATACGCGGCTCACATCGATCAAAATCAGCCGTAGAGGTCTAAAACGATAGTGTTTATCTATCGTGCGAGGGGTTCGGCCGCCTTGATTTCTTGGGGCTGCATGCTTTCTTTAGAGCCAATCAAAAATCGTCACGGTGAGAAACATGCCCAGCTTCGAAAGGTGGGATTTAGCGGAGGCGTCGAAGGTCGTCACCGCCCGCGCATCCGAGCAGGGCGCGACGCTTGAAATCTTCCACGAGCTGGCGGAGCGCTTCGGTTTCGTCGACAGGGCGATCGTGCCGGTGGTCGCCGAGGCGCTTAATCTGTCGCGGGCCGAGGTGTACGGCACCCTCACCTTCTATCATGACTTCCGTGACCATCCGCCGGGCCGCTGCACCATCAAGGTCTGCCGCGCCGAGGCCTGCCAGTCGCGTGGCGCTCTCGCCGTCAGCGAAGAGCTGTTTCGCAAGCTCGGCGTCGGCTGGCATGGCACGACCGATGACGGGGCGATCACGGTGGAACCGGTATACTGCCTCGGCCTGTGCGCCAATGCCCCAGCGGTTCTGGTGAACGACGAGCCGCTCGGCGATCTCCGGGTCGAGACCGTGGACGAGCTGATCGAGGAGGCGCGTTCATGAGTGCCGCATTCGCGAACGAGAACCACCAAGTGGCCGATGGGCCGGTGAAGGTCTACGTCCCCATCGATGCCGCGGCGATCGCTGCTGGCTCCAACAAGGTCGCCAGGGCTCTCGCCGCGGCGGCGGGCGAGCGAATCGCCATGGTGCGCAACGGTTCGCGCGGCCTGTTCTGGCTGGAGCCGATGGTGGAGGTGGTGACGCCGCGGGGCCGCATCGCGTACGGTCCGGTGAAGGCCGCAGACGTCGAAGGCCTGCTCGCCGCCGGCATGCTGGAGGGCGCGGAGCATCCGCTTCGTCTCGGCCGCCCGGAGGAGATTCCCTACCTCGCGAAGCAGACCCGCCTGACCTACGAGCGCGTCGGCATCGTCGATCCGCTCGACATCGCGGACTACCGCGCCCACGGCGGCTTCCTGGGCCTGCGGAACGCGATCGGCATGACCGGCGAGGCGATCACCGAACAGGTGACGCAGTCGGGCTTGCGCGGTCGCGGCGGCGCCGGCTTCCCGACCGGCATCAAATGGACCACGGTGCGCAAGGCTGAGGCCGACCAGAAGTACATCGTCTGCAATGCCGACGAGGGCGACAGCGGCACCTTCGCCGACCGCATGGTGATGGAGGGCGATCCCTTCGTGCTCATCGAGGGCATGACCATCGCCGGCTTGGCGGTCGGCGCGACGGAGGGCTACATCTATATCCGCTCCGAGTACCCGCACGCCGTGCGCACGATGCGCCGCGCGATCGAGATCGCCCGCGCCGATGGTGCGCTGGGCGGAAGCGTGCTCGGCTGCGGCCGCGCCTTCGATCTCCACGTCCGCATGGGTGCCGGCGCCTACATCTGTGGCGAGGAGACCTCGCTGCTGGAAAGCCTGGAGGGACGTCGCGGTGTCGTCCGCGCCAAGCCGCCGCTGCCGGCGCTGCAGGGCCTTTGGGGCAAGCCGACCGCGGTCAACAACGTCGTCTCGCTGTGCTCCGTGCCCTGGATCATGACGCACGGCGCCAAGGCCTACGCCGACTACGGCATGGGCCGTTCGCGCGGCACGCTGTGCATCCAGCTCGGCGGCAACGTGAAATACGGCGGGTTGATCGAACTCGGTTTCGGCGTGACGCTCGGCGAGATCGTCGACGATTTCGGCGGCGGCACCATCACCGGGCGCCCGGTCAAGGCGGCGATGTGCGGCGGCCCGCTCGGCGCCTACTTCCCGCGCGACCTGTTCGACACGCCGTTCGACTACGAGGCGTTCGCCGCCAAGGGCGGGCTGGTCGGCCACGGCGGCGTGGTGGTGTTCGACGATACGGTCGACATGGCCGATCAGGCGCGCTTCGCCTTCCACTTCTGCGAGACTGAGTCCTGCGGCAAGTGCACGCCCTGCCGCATCGGTGCGACGCGCGGTCGCGAGACCATGGAGAAGATCATTGCCGGACGCGACATCGAGCGTAATCTGACGCTGATCGAAGATCTCTGCGTGACCATGACCGATGGATCGCTCTGCGCGATGGGCGGGTTGACCCCCGTGCCGGTGAAGAGCGCGATGACCCATTTCCCCGAGGATTTCGTTCCCGCTGAGCGCAAGCAGGCTGCGGAATAACGCCGCCGCATCGACAGACGGGACAGGAGGATACGCGATGGCCTTGATCGAGGAATTCAACTCCGGCACCCCGATCCGCCCGGCGGCGGAGCAGGTGACGCTGACGATCGACGGCATGCAGGTCAGCGTGCCGAGGGGCACCAGCGTGATGGCCGCCGCCGCCAGCATGGGCACCAAGATCCCGCGGCTGTGCGCCAGCGACCAGCTCGAGGCCTTCGGCTCTTGCCGCCTCTGCCTCGTCGAGATCGAAGGCCGCCGCGGCACGCCGGCGTCCTGCACCACACCGGCCGACAACGGCATGGTCGTGCACACCCAAAACGAGCGGCTGGCCAAGCTGCGCAAGGGGGTGATGGAGCTTTACATCTCCGATCACCCGCTGAACTGCCTGACCTGCTCGGCCAACGGCGACTGCGAGCTGCAGGACCAGGCTGGTCAGGTCGGTCTGCGCGACGTGCGCTACGGCTACGCCGGCGAGAACCACCTCGACGGCGAGACCGACGCGTCGAACCCGTACTTCAGCTATGAATCCTCGAAGTGCATCGTCTGCAATCGCTGCGTCCGCGCCTGCGAGGAGGTGCAGGGCACCTTCGCGCTGACCATCGAGGGCCGCGGCTTCCAGTCCCGCGTCTCGGCCGGTGGCACCAACTTCATGAATTCGGAATGCGTCAGCTGCGGTGCCTGCGTGCAGGCCTGCCCGACAGCGACGCTGAACGAGAAGTCCGTCATCGCGATGGGCAAGCCCGAGCACTCGGCCTACACCACTTGCGCGTACTGCGGCGTCGGCTGCACCTTCAAGGCGGAGATGCAGGGCGAGACGGTTGTGCGCATGGTGCCGGCCAAGGCCGGCAAGGCCAACGACGGCCACAGCTGCGTTAAGGGCCGCTTCGCCTACGGTTATGCGACCCACAAGGATCGCATGACCAAGCCGATGATCCGCGCGGCGATCACCGACCCGTGGCGCGAGGTTTCCTGGGCGGAGGCGATCGCTTACGCGGCGTCCGAGTTCAAGCGGATCCAGGGCAGGTATGGCCGCAACGCCATCGGTGCGGTGACGTCGTCGCGCTGTACCAACGAGGAGACCTACCTCGTGCAGAAGCTGGTGCGCGCTGGTTTCGGCAACAACAACGTCGACACTTGCGCCCGCGTCTGCCACTCGCCGACCGGCTACGGCCTCTCAACGACCCTCGGCACCTCCGCCGGCACGCAGGACTTCCGCTCGGTCGAGCAGTGCGACGTGATCCTGGTGATCGGCGCCAACCCGACAGATGGTCACCCTGTGTTCGGCTCGCGGATGAAGAAGCGTATCCGCGCCGGCGCCAAGCTGATCGTCGCCGACCCGCGCAAGATCGACCTCGTCAAGTCGCCGCACATCCGCGCCGACTACCACCTGCCGCTGAAGCCCGGCAGCAACGTCGCCCTGATCAACGCCCTCGCCCACGTCGTCGTCACCGAGGGGCTGGTGAAGGAGGATTACGTCCGCGAGCGCTGCGACCTCCACGACTTCGAGGCCTGGGCGCGTTTCGTCGCCGAGGAGCGGCACTCGCCCGAGGCTCAGGCCGACCTGATCGGCGCGACGGCGGCCGACGTCCGCGCTGCCGCGCGGCTTTACGCGACCGGCGGCAACGCCGCGATCTTCTACGGCCTCGGCGTCACCGAGCACAGCCAGGGCTCGACGATGGTGATGGGCATGGCCAATCTCGCCATGGCCACCGGTAACATTGGCCGTGAGGGCGTCGGCGTGAACCCGCTGCGCGGGCAGAATAACGTGCAGGGCTCCTGCGACATGGGCTCGTTCCCGCACGAGTATCCCGGCTACCGCCACGTCCACGACGACGACACCCGCGAGATCTATGAGAAGATGTGGGGTCGTCCGCTCGACCGCGATCCCGGCATGCGTATCAACAACATGCTGGACGAAGCGGTGGGCGGGGCCTTCAAGGGGCTCTACGTCCAGGGCGAGGATATCGCCCAATCCGACCCCGATACCCACCACGTCACCAGTGGCCTGCGGGCGATGGAATGCGTGATCGTGCAGGATCTGTTCCTGAACGAGACGGCGAAATACGCCCACGTCTTCCTGCCCGGCGCTTCGTTCCTGGAGAAGGACGGCACCTTCACCAATGCCGAGCGTCGCATCAGCCGCGTGCGCAAGGTGATGACCCCGATGGGCGGCTACGGCGACTGGGAGGGTACGCAGCTTCTCTCGAACGCGCTCGGCTATCCCATGCACTACGAGCATCCGTCCGAGATAATGGACGAGATCGCGGCGACGACGCCGTCCTTCGCCGGCGTCTCGTTCGAGAAGCTCGATCAGCTCGGCTCGATCCAGTGGCCGTGCAACGACGCCGCGCCGGAAGGTACGCCGACGATGCACATCGACAAGTTCGTGATCGGCAAAGGCAAGTTCATGATCACGGAGTTCTTCCCCACCGAGGAGCGCACCGGTCCGCGCTTCCCGCTGGTGCTGACCACCGGCCGCATTCTGTCGCAATACAACGTCGGGGCGCAGACGCGTCGCACCGAGAACTCGCAGTGGCACGAGGAGGACGTGCTGGAGATCCATCCCTTCGATGCGGAACTGCGCGGCATCCTCGACGGCGACCTTGTCGCCCTGGAGAGCCGCTCCGGCGACATCGCGATCAAGGCGCGCATCTCCGAGCGGATGCAGCCGGGCGTGGTCTACACCACCTTCCACCATGCCAAGACAGGCGCCAACGTCATCACCACGGACTACTCGGATTGGGCGACGAACTGCCCCGAGTACAAGGTGACGGCGGTGCAGGTGCGCAAGACCAATCGGATGTCGGACTGGCAGGCGCGCTTCTACGAGGAGGACGAGAGCTTAAAGCGTGTCGCCGTGATGGAGGCGGCGGAGTAGCGCGATGGCGATGGACCCGATGGCCAAGCTGGTGATGATGGCCAACCAGATCGCGCAGTTTTTCCGCTCCTATCCCCACGACGAGGCGGTGGCCGGCATCGCCCACCACCTCGACAAGTTCTGGACGCCGAAGATGCGCGAGACCTTCCGCACGGGCCTGCTCGACGTTCAGGACGGCGTCGACCCTTTGGTACTGGAGGCGGTGCGCACCGACACTGACGATCTCGCCCGCGATCCGCTGGCGAAGGTCGCGGCTGGGACGGGGGAGAATGGCGGGATCGTGGCTGACAGCGGCTGACGACCCGCTTTCGGCCGAGATGACGGCGTTATTTCTGCACGCTAGGATCGCCCGCAAGCGACGCTTGCGAGGGCGAAATGACAATGGTCGATATCTACGATCGAACCGAGCTGAGAATGCAGGAGAGCCAACTCGTCAGCGTGGGTGGCGTCATCTCTCAAACATTCTCATTCGTCGGCAGGCATTGTGTGGCGTTATACGTGGTCGCATTGGCGTTCGCAGCTCTGAATTCCGTGCAGTTCTTCAAGATCATGCTGCCCAAGGGGACCACCTTGACGATCTTCAACGCGGCGCTGGTCGCGACGCAGTTGATTGGTGGAATGATCGCGCAGGTCGGACTGAGTCATGCGACCGTCGAAGCGCTCGAAGGAAGGCCGTTCTCCCTTCAGGACGCATTGCGTGTCGGGTTCGGACGCTTCCTTCCCTATCTCGGGGCGGCGTTCCTCCTTGTCCTTGCAGCTGGTTTTGCTTCCCTACTTCTCATCATCCCCGGCATCATCGTTTTCTGCATGTACTCTCAATCGCTCGTCCTTAGCGTCGTCGAGCGCGCCGGGCCTATCCTTGCCATGTCGCGCAGTCGACAGATGACGCGCTACAATCGTTGGCGCATCTTCGCTGTCTATCTCGCCTTCTACGTGCCCTACCTCCTGTTCTTCTTCGGCGTCGGCGCCTATGCCGCGATTGCCGCGAAGGGCAATGCCGTCGCGCTCGCCGGCAAGATGATGAACATTCAAATCGCGACCGTCGTCGCCATGTTTGTCGTCTCGCCGCTCTTCTTCGTCATGCCGGCGGTCTTGTACCATCACATGCGGCGCGCTGAGCGTAGCGGCGGTCTCGGCAATCTTTCCGAGGTGTTCGCGTAGGGCGTGGCCGCACCAAGGCGATGCATCTCGCTGTAAAACCCTGGCTTCTCTCCCGCTTTACGACCTGGTGAGTCGACCCTTCTTCCTGGTACTGCTGGCGGTGCTATACAGACGGCTCTACCTTGCCCGCGGCGACATCGCACCGAGCGCAATGCTCGCTTGAGCCTCAGTGCACGGTGCCGCCGTAGCGCCGATGCAGATGCGCAAGGTAGGCGTCCAGCCTCAAGGGCCGCCCCGTCGCTTCGGTCAGCAGCTCGTCGGTCGACAGCAGACTGCCCTTGGCATGCACCTCGCGACGCAGCCAGCCGACCAGCGCCGTGAAATCGCCTTCCGCCAGCCCCGGCAGGATGCTGGGTTCGGCCGTCGTCGCAGCGGCGAACAGCTGCGCCGCTGCCACGGCGCCTAGCGTGTAGGTCGGGAAGTAGCCCCAAGCGCCGCTCGGCCAGTGGATGTCCTGCAGGCAGCCGCGCGCATCGTCGGGCACGGCGACGCCCAGCAGTTCCCGCATCCCCGCGTCGAAAGCGCCGGGCAGGTCGGCGACGGCGAGGTCGCCGTCGATCATCGCCCGCTCCAGATCGAAGCGCAGCAGGATGTGAGCGGGATAGGTCACCTCGTCGGCGTCGACGCGGATCAGGCCAGGCTCGACGCGGGTGTACAAGCGATGGAGGTTGTCGGGCGCGAAGGCCGGATCGTCGCGCCCGAACGTCTCAACAAGGTGCGGCGTCAGGAAGCTCAGGAACTCGCGCGTGCGGCAGGCCTGCATCTCGATCAGCAGCGACTGTGACTCGTGCATCACCATGCCGCGCGCCTCGCCGACGGGTTGCGCCACCCACTGCGCCGGGCGGCCCTGCTCGTAGAGGGCGTGGCCGGTCTCGTGCAGCACGCCCATCAGCGAACGGGTGAAATCGCCTTCGTGGTAGCGGGTGGTGATGCGCACATCGCCGGTGGCGCCGCCGCAGAAAGGATGCAGGCTGGTGTCGAGCCGGCCGCGCTCGAAGTCGAAGCCGAGCGTCCGCATCATCGTCTCGCCCAGCGATTTCTGCGCGGCGGTGGCGAAGGGGCCGGCCATCGGCAGCACCTCGTCGCCGGCTTGCCGCTCGCGCGCGGCGGCGATGAGCGCGGGGATCTCGCGGCGAAGCTCGGCGAATAGCGGCTCGATGCGGGCAAGCCGCAGGCCGGGATCGAACTGGTCGAGCATGGCATCGTAAGGTGCCAGACCGAGCGCGGCGCCTTTGGCCGCAGCGACCTCGCGCTGGAGTCGAAGAACGTCAGCGAGGTGAGGCTCGAGGATCGTGAAATCGCTGGAGGCTCGTGCGGTGCGCCACGCCATCTCGGCGCGGGAGGTCGCCTTCGACTCCGCGACCACGAGATCGCCGGGCAGCGCGGTGGCGTGGGCACGGCGCATTTCGCGCAAGTTGGCGCACTCCCACGGCCGCAGCGTCCCGCGCTCGGCCTCGGCCTCCGCGAGCAGGTCGGCGGTGGCGGGCGCGACGAGAAGGTCGTGGCGTAGGCCGCGCAGCACGGCGAGCTGCTCCGCCCTGCCCTCGGCCGAGCCCGTCGGCATGATCGTCTGCGCATCCCATCCGAGGATGCCGGCTGCATCGCCCAGCGCCCGCAGCCGTCCGAACAGCGTCGAGAGCGCTCGGTATGCTTGCACGGCTGTCTCCTCCGATTGAACGCCGTTGCTTATGCCCGAAGCCGCGACCGCCGCAATCGCGGCCCCGTGCGGGGCGCCGCCCGCAGAGGCGAATGGTCGCGCGCATCGACCCTGCGGGGCAAGCACCTCCGCCCTCGCCGCACGATGGATTGACCGGAGTGGAGCAAGCACCTCTTAGTGATCTCGCCCCACGATCCGCCGCGACGCTTCGGCGAGGGACCGCCATGCTCTGCTTCCTTCCCCCGGTGATGCCGCCGCTGCCGCCACGAGGCGACCGCCCGCGCCGCACGCCGCCTTCCTGCGGCGCCGCGGCAGGCACGGTGATGGTGGTCTCGCTCGTCGGCGTCGCCCTGCTCACCCCGATCGGCTGGGAACGGAAGCAGCTCGTCTATGCCATGCAGGTCGGCGTGCCGGCGCACCTCGACCCTGGCCCGGAGAATTTGCCGGCACCCGGCGCACGAGCGGGCAGCGCGGCGAAGCCGATCGCCTTCTATGCCCGGCAGGAACGCTACTCCACGGTGCCGCCGGGCCTGCGCGTCGATGCCGTCACCGGCGCCGTGGTCGGCACACCCTCGATGGCTGGTACCTACACGATCACGGTCGGTAGCGGCGGCGGAACGCAGGAGCCGCGGGTCGGCGCACCCTTCAAGATCAGGATCGCTCCGGCGACCTGAGGCATCGCGAGCCTCCATCCGTGGATAGGGCAACGTGGCGGCATGATCGCGCCTTGCTTTTTGCCGACGTTTTGCTTGGGTGCTTTTGCGATCGCGCTGCACGCCGTTCGGGTCACCATGCCGCGGGGGCACGGGTGGCTCGGTGGTGCTAAGCGCTGTCGACTGCCACGGTGGCACGGGACGATGGCATGGGACGGCGGCCCGCATCGGGCGCTGGGGCCCAGGAAGGCATGGAGCTTCTTGACCTTCGCATTTCGGCCGGATCAGGCGCGTGACAGAGGCAAGCAAGTGGCCATCGTCGGCGCCGGGCCGGGGGGGCTGGCGACCGCCCTCCTCCTCGCCGCACAGGGCGTCAAGGTCACGCTCTTCGAGAAAGACGAGGTGGTCGGCGGCCGCACCCGCACCATCGCGACGCCGGACGGCTACCGATTCGACATAGGCCCGACCTTCTTCCTCTACCCCAGGGTGCTCGCCGAGATCTTCGCTGCCTGCGGCGAGCGACTGGAGGACCACGTCAGGCTCGAGCGCCTCGATCCGCAGTACCGGCTGGTGTTCGAGGGCGGCGGCGCCCTCTCCGCCACCCCCGACATCGCGCGGATGACGGCCGAGATCGCCACGCTCGCGCCCGAGGACGCGAAGAACGTCGACCGCTTCTTCGCCCACGGCCGTGCCAAGCTGAAGCTGTTCGAGCCGGTGCTGGAGCAGTCGTTCCACCGCAAGCGCGACCTCGTCTCCAAGGCGATGCTGGCCGCCCTGCCGAAGCTGCAGCCGTTCACAACCGTCGATGGCGAGCTGCGCCGCTACTTCAAGGACCCGCGCATCCGCTTGGCGTTCTCGTTCCAGACGAAATACCTCGGCATGTCGCCGTTCCAGTGCCCGAGCCTGTTCTCGATCCTGTCGTTCCTGGAATACGAGCACGGCGTCTACCATCCCGTCGGCGGCTGCGGCGCCGTCTCCGAGGCGATGGCCACCGTGGCGCGCAAGCTCGGCGTCGACATCCGGCTCGGCAGCAGGGTCGAGCGCGTCAGCTACGAGAAGGGCCGCACCACCGGCGTCGTCGCGGACGGCCGCGAGCATCGCGCCGACGCCGTGGTGATGGGGGCGGACTTCGCCCACGCCATGCCTGGGCTGGTGCCGGAGGCGGCGCGGCCGCGCTGGCGCGACGCCAAGATCGACAAGGCGAGGCTCTCCTGTTCGACCTTCATGCTGTATCTCGGCATCGAAGGGCGGATGCCGGCGGAGCTGCCGCACCACACCATCCTGCTGGCCAAGGACTACCAGCGCAACATCCGTGAGATCTCGACCGGCATCCTGTCGGACCAGCCCTCGATCTACGTTCAGCACGCCGGATACACCGATGGCGGCATGGCCCCGCCCGGCCACTCTTCGCTCTACGTCCTCGCCCCCGTGCCGAACCTGCGATCGGGCATCGACTGGGCGCGAGAGCGCGAGCGCTTCCGCGCGCTGGTGCTGAGCCGGTTGGCCCTAATCGGCGTGCCCGACCTCGAAAACCGCATCCGCTACGAAAAGCTGGTCGACCCCACGCACTGGCGCGACGACTACGCCGTCTACGAGGGCGCGACCTTCAATCTGTCGCACGATCTGCGGCAGATGCTGTACTTCCGCCCGCACAACCGCTTCGGCGGCGGCCTTTACCTCGTCGGCGGCGGCACCCATCCTGGCTCGGGCCTGCCGGTGATCTACGAGGGCGCGCGGATCACCGCTCGCCTGCTGATGCAGGACCTCCTCTCCGACAAGACGGCGCGTCCGGCCGAGCCTGTGAAGGTCAAGGCTCCGGCGCTGCCGCAGCTCGATCAGGCCGCCGCCTGCGCCGGCTTCAGCGCATCCGACATCCACCGCACCGGCCTTCTAGGAGACGAGCGTTGAACGTCCACGCCAATCCCGAGCGGATCAAGTCCGCCGGCGGCAAGCGCGTCGCCGTGGTCGGCGCGGGTCTCGGCGGCCTCGCCGCCGCCTGCGTGGCAAGCGCTCGCGGCCACGCCGTGACCCTCTACGAGAAGAATGACTGGCTGGGCGGCAAGGCGGCACTGCTGGAGGAGGGTGGCTTCCGCTTCGACATGGGGCCGACCATCCTCACCGTTCCATCCGTACTGCGCCGCATCTTCGCCGAGTCCGGCCGTGACATTGCCGATTACCTTGACCTGCGTCGCCTCGATCCGCAGTGGCGCTGCTTCTTCGATGGGGGCGAGCGCATCGATCTCGTCGCCGACGTCGATGCGATGGCCGCGAGCATGGAGCGCTTCGCGCCGGGCAGGGGCGTGGGTGAAGGCTACAAGCGTTTCATCGCCACGTCGAAGCAGCTGCACGAGGTCTCCGATCGCTTCTTCTTCTGGAAGGCGGTGCAGGATCTCTTCGATACCATCGACGTCCGCGCCAACATGAACCCCTCGACGTTGCGCGACGTGCTGTCGTTGCGCATGCATTCCACCGTGGCCGGCACCATCCGCGGCAACGTCAAGGAAGGGCGGCTGGCGCAGCTCCTCGACCACTTCGTGCAGTACGTCGGCTCCTCGCCCTACGGCGCGCCGGCGGTGCTCTGCGCCATCGCCCACATGCAGACGTCGGAGGGCGTGTGGTACCCGATCGGCGGCACCCGCGCGGTGGCGCTCGCCCTGGCGAAGCTGGCGGGCGAGAACGGCGCGCAGTTCCGCCCAGCGAGCGATGTCGAGGGGCTGGCGATCGCGGATGCCAAGGGCTCGCGCCGTGCCCACGGCGTGCGCACGCGGACGGGCGTCGAGCGCTACGATGCGGTGATCTCCAACATGGACGCGGTGCGCACCTACCGCGAGCTGGTCGGCGGCAAGTCGGCGAAGGCGCATCCCAGGGCCGAGCCGGCCTGCTCCGGCGTAGTGCTCTACCTCGGTCTGAAGCAGCGTTACGACCACTTGCTGCACCACAACTTCGTCTTCTCGCGCGATCCGAAGGAGGAGTTCGACGCGATCTATCGCGACGGCGAACCGGCGCCGGACCCCACCGCCTACGTCTGCGCCCCGGCGGCGACCGAGCCGGGGGTGGCGCCCGAGGGTGGCGAGGCGCTCTACGTGCTCGTCCATACGCCCTACCTGCGCCCCCATCACGATTGGCGCTCGGGCGATCTCTATCCCCGCTACCGCCAGGCGATCCTCGACAAGCTGAAGCGCTCTGCCGGCCTCACCGACATCGAGAAGCGCATCGTGGTCGAGCGCCATCTCACCCCGCAGGACATCCACGAGCGCTACCGCGTGCTCAACGGCGCCATCTACGGCTTGGCGAGCCACGGCCGGATGATGGGCGCCTTCAAGCCGGGCAATCGTTCGCGCGAGATCGAGGGCCTCTATCTCGCCGGCGGCGCGGCGCATCCCGGCCCCGGCATGCCGATGGTGATGATGTCGGGCTGGATCGCGGCCGACGCCCTCGACCAGGATGCACGGGGCTCGGACGCGCGAGCCGGACAACCAACCCTGGCCGCGGCTTCTTGACCTGCGACGAGCCGTGACCCGGGCCGAGCGCGCCGGGGCGGACGCCGAGCGCACCGTCCTGCGCTACTCGCCCTTCCTCGCCCGCTTCTTCACCCTCATCTTCGCCTACGATCTGAAGCGCTCGTTCCAGGCCGTGCGCCTGCACGGCGCCCTGCCTGCTCTCGACGGCCGGCCTGTGGTCTGCGTCGTCAACCATCCTTCCTGGTGGGACGCGGCGCTGTTCATCTGGCTGCCGGGCGCACTGTTCCAGCGGCGCTGCTTCGCGCCGATGGAAGCCGCGATGGTCGCGCACTACCCCTTCTTCGAGCGCATCGGCGCGTTCGGCGTCGCCACCGGCACGGTGGCCGGCGCCGCCACCTTCCTCGCGGCGAGCGAGCGCGTGCTGGTCGAGCCAGACGCCATGCTGCTGGTCAACGCGCAAGGGCGCTTCGCCGACGTGCGCGCCCGTCCCGTGACGCTTTCTCCGGGCCTCGCCCACCTCGCGAGACGGGTGCCGACGGCGGTCTTCCTGCCGCTCGCCTTCGAGTACGTCTTCTGGGACGAGCGCCGCCCCAACGCGCTGCTGCACTTCGGCGAGCCGGTGGAGGCGGCCTCGCTTGCCGCCCTCGCACCGGCGGAGGGGAGCCAGCGGCTGGCTGTCGCGCTCGAGCGAACGATGGACAGGCTCGCGCAGGTCGCGATCGCCCGCGACCCCGCAGCCTTTCGCACGCTGCTCAC
This sequence comes from uncultured Beijerinckiaceae bacterium, assembly GCA_937873345.1. Lineage (GTDB taxonomy): Bacteria > Pseudomonadota > Alphaproteobacteria > Rhizobiales > Beijerinckiaceae > RH-AL1. The sequence continues at coordinate 27,558 of CALMRL010000537.1, forward strand.
GGGCAGGATCGGCATCAATCCCGTCTACGACGCTTGGCGCCGGCTGCGCGCGCTGGCGAAGGGGCGTCGCTTCAGCCCGGCACACGGTGACCGCCCGTGATCGCCCAGCCATGCTGACCCTGGCCCTCGTCGCGCTGCTGCTCGCCGCGCTGCCGTCCGCGATGACGGCGATCAACCTGCGCGCCCTCGCCGACGAGCCCGCGCAATCACCGGGCACGCGGCCCGCCGTCTCGATCCTCGTTCCGGCGCGCAACGAGGAGGGCGGCATCGGCGCCTGCGTCGAGGCGGCCCTCGCCTCGACCGGCGTCGACATCGAGGTGATCGTCCTCGATGATCATTCCATCGACGCCACGGCGGCGATCGTCTCGCGCCTCGCCGCCGCCGATCCCCGCGTGCGGCTGCACGCCGCGCCGCCCTTGCCGCCGGGCTGGTCGGGCAAGCAGCACGCCTGCCACGCGCTCGGCAATCTCGCCGCCCACCCCGCACTGGTCTTCGTCGATGCCGACGTCCGCCTCGCCCCGCGGGCCGCGTCGCACCTCGCCGCGGCGCTCGCCCGTGCCGACCTCGTCAGCGGCGTGCCGCGGCAGGTGATGGGCTCGACCGTCGAGATGATGCTGATCCCGATGATCAACACGATGCTGCTCGGCTATCTCCCGATTTCTCTGATGCGCCGCGATAACCGCCCTGCGCTCGGCGCGGGCTGCGGACAGATGATGGCGGTGCGCGCCGCCAGCTACGCCAGGGCCGGCGGCCACGCCGGCATCCGTCATAGCCTGCACGACGGCCTGCTGCTGCCGCGCCTGTTCCGCTCGGCCGGCCTCACGACCGACCTCGTCCCCGGCGCGGAGCTGGCGTCCTGCCGGATGTACGTCGGCGCCGCCGCGACGATCGCGGGCTCGTTGAAGAACGCCACCGAGGGACTCGCCAAGCCGGTCGCCCTGCCGATCTGGACGATCATGCTGCTCGGCGGCCACCTTCTGCCCTGGCTGGTGCTCGTCGCGGCGCTGCTCGGCGGTGATCCGCCTGCCGCGATCATCGCCGCGCTCGCCTGCGCCGGCCCGATCCTCGCCCATCTCGCGCAGGCCCTGCGCTGCCGCGAGCCGCTGCCCTCGGTGGCTCTGCATCCGCTATCCGTGACGCTGCTCGTCGGCGTACAATGGCTGGCCCTGCTGCGGCAGGTGAGGGGCCGGCCTTCGACCTGGCGGGGCCGCACCTATCCCGCCAGGAGCTGACCTGCCGCCCGAAGCCGACCTCCCGTAAGGAGCTGACACGATGCTCGATGCGACCGCCTCCGCCGCCGCCCTGCAGCGGCTCCGCTCGGCTCAGGCGCGCGACGGCATCGTGCCGGCGGCCGAGCGACGGGCCGCGCTGAAGGCGCTCCGGGCCGCGGTGGTCGCGCGAGCCGCCGCGATCTGCGAGGCCGT
>CALMRL010000537.1:28991-29275 GCA_937873345.1 uncultured Beijerinckiaceae bacterium
GCGCGAGCGTCCACCGGGACTTCGGCGGACGCTCGCGCCACGAGACGCGGATCAGCGAGGTGGCGATGGTGCTCGGCGCCATCGACCATGCCCTGCCTCGCCTCGCCCGCTGGATGCGGCCGGAGCGGGTGGCGGTCGGCCTGCACTTCCTGCCGGCCTCGGCCCGCGTGCTGAAGCAGCCCGTCGGCGTGGTCGGCCTGATCGCGCCATGGAACTATCCCGTGCAGCTCGCGCTGCTGCCCCTCGCCGCCGCGCTCGCCGCCGGCTGCCGCGCGGTGCTGAAA
>CALMRL010000538.1 GCA_937873345.1 uncultured Beijerinckiaceae bacterium
GAGCTGCAGAACCTCGTGCTGGGCCTGGGCAGCGCGCTGATGGTGAGCCTCGCCGAAGCGCCGGTCGTCGATCGCCTCGCCCGCCGCGCGCAGGGCGGGCGTCGCGGCCTCGTGCAGCGCCTGCCTTGGCCGGCGTGGGCGCGCAACCTCGCCGGGGTGGTGGCGATGGACTACACCTTCTACCTCTGGCACGTGCTCACCCACAAGGTGCCGGCGCTGTGGCGGCTGCATCTCGTGCACCACGTCGACCTCGACCTCGACGCCTCGACGGCGATCCGCTTCCACGCCGTGGACATGCTGGTCTCGGCGCCCTGGCGCTACGCCCAGGTCGCGCTGATCGGCCTCGCGCCGGCAGGGGTGCGGCTGTGGCGGGCCTTCTTCCTCCTGTCGATCCTGTTCCACCACTCGAACCTGGCGCTGCCCGAACGCTGGGAACGCCGGCTCGCATGGGTGCTGACGACGCCGCGGATGCACGGCATCCACCATTCCGCGGTACAGGACCACACCGACTCGAACTGGTCGAGCGGCCTGTCGTTCTGGGACCGGCTGCACGGCACCTTTCGCCTCGACGTGCCGCAGGATAACATCTCGATCGGCGTGCCGGCCTACCGCCAAGCGGCCGAAGTGGCGGTTCTGCCCTCGCTCGCCATGCCCTTCCGCCGGCAGCGGAGGGACTGGCAGCGGCGGGGATGATCGCTGGCGAATGCCGGCGCGAAACCAGCGTCACGCCTAACGGCTCCGTGCCCGCCGGGCCTCAGATGACGCCTTCGGCTGCGGGCAGAGGGGCGGTCGCCGGCGGCAGCGACCCGCCGGTCGTCCCCTCCAGTCCGTGAAGCTGCCGCTCCAGCCGGGCAACGTCGTCGTCGGGCAGCCTGCCGCGGCATCCCTCGACGACGCGATGGGCCCGCGCGGCGATGCGCGACCGCACCGGCTCGTCGTCGACCGTCGAGGCGACGTCGCGCAGCAACCGCAGCAGCCGGCGACTCACCGCGGCGTCATTCGTCGCGTAGGCGCGGACCTGCTCGATCGCCGTGTCGAAGAGGTCGTCGAGGTCGAGCCACGGCATCGCGACACGCAGCACGTGCGGCGGATCGTAGAGCAGCGCCTCCGGCGGCTCGCGTCCCAGCCAGCGGATCAGGATGCGGCTGAGCTGGTCGATGCAGCTGATCGCCGTGCTCGGGTCGTTCACCGCCGGCGAGATCGCCCTGAGCGCGATGTCGACGATCTGGATGACGCCGAACTCGACGTCCTGCTGCAGCGTGCGCATCGGACCGATGTCGAAGGCGCCCGTCAGTTCCACCGCGTGCTCGCGATCGAGCCGGCTGCGCCGCGACACCATCAGCAGCGGCACACCGGCCGGCACGAACTGCCCGACCTTGCGCGTCACGCGCAGCTGCAGCCTGTGCTCCTTGGCGAAGGCGACGAGACGGGCGGTGTCGACGACGCGGATGTAGCCCGACACCTCGCTCAGCATCGGCAGCTCGATGCCCTCCAGGCGCTCGGGAGCCGCGGCGACAGGCACGACGCGGCGGCGACGCGGTTCGGGCATCAGCTCGTCGATCGCCTGCTCGGTGTCGCCGGCGATGCGGTCGACGATGTGGTTGACGCTGATCGCCTGCGAGATGTGCTGGATGAAGAACAGGAGCCAGCCGCAGCACACCAGCGCCAGCGCCATCGCCCCGACCGCCGTGGCCACCGGGGCGACGGGATGCGGCAGCGTGCGCGCAGCCGGCATCGCCGCGAGACAGTAGGCGAAGGTGCCGAGAAAGATGCCGAGCGTCCACTGCGTGGTGCGGTCGCGCGCGAAGCTGATCAGGATGCGCGGCGAGAACTGCATCGAGGCGAGCGTCAGCGTCATCAGGAGGATGGCGAAGACGATCGACACCACCGTCATCGTCGACGTCGCGATGACGCCGAGGATCGACTGCACCACGCCGGGGTCCTCGCGCGTGGGGAACAGCGTCTGCGGCACCCAGGCGCCGGCGAGCGGCACCGTCTCCTCGACCGAGGACAGCGTCGCCCCCGCCGCGCCGAGGACGAGCGCCAGCAGCGCCGGACGGATCAGGAAGCCGCCGCGCAACGCGTAGGCCGCCGAGCGGATGCGCAGCGGCAGCAGCCTGAGGGCGCCCCGACTGATCATCGCGGAGGCTGATCGTTGCGGACGCTGGTCATCGCGATTGGAACTCCGAGGTCGATTGAGCGACAATGAACGACGGCATCGCGCCGAACAGCGGATGCGGCGCGATGCTGATGCCTTTCGTGCGGCATCGCATGTTCCGAAAGCCGTCGACGCACTCACCGGTTCGATGCTCTAAGCTCGACTTTGGCCATTCAGGCAGCATGGCAGAGGGCGTAGGCCGATGGTGCTGGTAGGGCGAAGCGCCGTTTCGTTCTGTGACCTCGGCGCGAGGACTTCACCAAACCCTGTTCGCGCCACAGGGCGCGGCGCACCGCGGCGAGGGCGTCGGCAAAGGTCGGCCGCGTCCTGGCGTACCCTGCCGTTGTCGTGACGTGGCGCCGTTCGCGCGCGCTCAGTCGTGTGGCCAGCAGCGTGACGATGGAGAACAGCGCGAGCAGGCGGGGCGTAGTGCGGGCGAAAAGCCCTGTCCGACCATCACCGGCTGATCAAGCCGAAGCATCCCCATCCTGTGCATCCCTGAGCCAACGGTCAGGTTGAGCGGATGAACCGCATCATCAAGGACGCCACAGTGAAGCGCTTCCACTATGAGGATCACGACCAACTGCGGTCGCATCTCGCCAGCTTTGTCGACGCCGACAACTATGCTCGCTGCCTGAAGACGCTGAAAGGTCTGACGCCCTACGAAGCGATCTGCAGAGCCTGGACAAAAGAGCCGACCAAGTTCACCCTCGACCCGCTCCACCAAATGCCGGGACTGAACATCTAGAAAGCGCCAGATTTCGGAACTGGTTATGTCACTGCGACCTAAACCGACTCGCCATGACACTCTCGTGCAACCTCACGGGAGTGGGAGGCGGCCCGTGCCGACATGGCCACAAGCAGGAGTCCGCGCAGGCGGAGAGCCGGACGTTCGATGAATGTCCACGACGCTCCAGCGAGCGCGATTGTTACGCAGAAGCATGTGATGAGCCCGCACAGTTGCAGCAGTGAAGTGACGAACGGTAGCGAGGCGAACAGGCGATCAAGAGGGATCGGATCGAAGCCGACATGGGATAGCGCTCGGCCGGCAGAGCTCAGCAAGCGTGTCGGCAAATCGTCCTTCACATAATCATTGTAAAGATACAAGCCGTAGCTGATGCGCCCCAAAGAGACGACCGGTCTATACTCCAAACAGCGAGTCAAGAAGGATCGCTGATTGCTGTAGACATGGAAGACAAGAAGCGCGACGGCGAGCGCGCCGGCGGCATAGACAGCCTGCAGTCGTGGAAGGCTGGGACCTGCGAAGAGTCGTGCGATAAGCGGGCATGCGACGGTGAGCAGGAGGGCGACCCAGCCCGTCCAGGAGCAGTCGAGCCTCGCCGTCCGCAGCCCGCGCGCCAAGGCCTCACGACTGAGATACAGCACGCCGCCCAGCGCCAGCATGCCGAAGTTGACGAGGCTGTCGATGTACACGACGAAAGCGGCGACGTCCGATCGACTCAGCCAGAAGCGGCGCAGCAGCGAGGCGACCACGATGGCCCAGCAGGCATGCGCAGCATGGCGCGCGGGAACGAGCAGCAGCAGCGGCGCAAAGAAGATGTAGAATTGTTCCTCGACGGCGAGGGACCAGAAATGCGCGAAGGTCGTGAGGAACTCGGACGGGTGCATCTGGAAGAAGACGTTCGATAGATATGTCAGGTGGTAGGGCAGCCCCGTGACCCCGCCGTGCTTGAGGATGTAAAGCGGCACGACCAGGGCCAGCAATACGAAGTAGGCGGGGAAGATCCGCATCGCCCGCTTGATCCAGAAGCTCGCCGCCTCCTGCCGCAGCGTGGTCCGGCCTGCCTCGATGCGAAGGCGGCCGGCGTTCAGCTGCCCGATGATCAGGAAGCCGCTGAGCAGGAAGAAAATCCAGACGCCCGCGAACCCGACCTGCGCGTCATCACCCCAGACTGTCTTGTGCGTGAGGATGACGAGGACGACGGCGATGGCGCGCAGGCCGTCGAAGCCGCGTATGTACATGTCGAGACCGGTCTTGCCGGCGTGGGCACCCTCGGTGGCAGCGCGGGGCGGCGCCGTTGAGGGCTGCCGATCCGGCTCGAAGGGCCTCGGGCGCAAGGTGGGCGGCACGTCTTCAGCCTTCGGGGATCGAAGTGGCACTACGGCCGCGCGGGGTCGCGTGCGCGGATCGCGCTCATCGGCGTCCAGGTCTGGAAGCGCTCGCCCTGCAGCGAGCGCATGACGCCGAGACCGACGCCGACGAAGGCGAGCAGGATGGCGCCGAGCTGACGCATCGGCGGGACCCCGATCCGCCAAGCCAGGACGGCGGCGGCGGCGGTGCCGAGCGTCGCCAACGCGACGGCTTTCGCCGGCAGCAGCGCGCAGAGCGCGAGCAGCGCGAAGCCGCAGGCGGCGGCGAGGTTATAGATGATCAACCATTTCAGCAGCCGGTGCGAGACGTAGCCGTAGAGGACGCCGAACCGCGCCCGCGCGATCTCCTTCCACAGTAGGCGGTGCACATTGAAGGCTTGGCAGGCAATGCGCACCTTGCGGCCGAACTCCTGGCCCCCATCACCGCAGATGCGTTCGAAGGCGTAGGCGTCCGGTGCCCGCACGACGAGATTGCGGCCGAGCAGGACGGTCATGGAGACGAAGAAATCGTCGATGATGTCGGCGGGGACGATCGGATAAAGGGAGCGGCGCACGGCGAACAGCGAGCCATCGGCCCCGACGACGCCGATCGTGTCGCTTTCGAGCTGCCGGATGCGCTCTTCGAGCTTCCAGTACAGGTTGCCCGACGATGCGACGGCGGTCCCGACGTCGTGCTCGTATCGAAGGTGGCCGCAAACGCAGCCGACCGCCGGGTCGGTGAAGCGGGCGCCGATGCGGCGGAGCGCGTCGCGATCGAGCAGGACGTTGGCATCGGAGAAGACGAGGACGTCGGCGGGCGCCTCCGCGACCAGCATGTTGAGGCCGTTCGACTTGCCGGCGCGGGTCTCGCCGACGACGACCGTGATGCGGTCGCGATAGGGGGCGAGGCGTTCGACGGTTCGGTCGGTCGCGGCATCGACGTAGACAAGCAGCTCGCATTTCGGCACCGTCCGCTGCAGGGCGAGCATGTTCTCGGCTTTGGCGACGATGCCGTCCTCCTCGTTGTAGGCGGGCACGCAGATGGCGAAGCTCGGCAGGGCGTCGCCGTGCTCGACGCGCGCCGCCCGCCGGGGCTTCAGGACGCGCAGCACGAGGAGCGAGGCGGGATAGGTCGTGAAGGGATGCACGGCGAGCAGCGCGAAGACCGCGGCGGCGACGAAGAGGATCATGCAGGGGAACATCCGATGCAGCGAAGCGGCTGTCCGCCGCGACCGACCGCTCGGCCGCCGTCCCTGTATCGCCGCGCGCGGGACGGGAGGCCTTAATAAAGATTGCCGCTTTTCGCGATCGTCTCCTGTCGCGCGGACCCACCCGGACCCGGCGCGTGAAGAACCGGACGTGCGCCGATGCTGTCCCGCCCGAGGCGGTATCCGGCGCAGAGGAACGCGCAATAGATGGAGTGGACCGGGACGTTGAGGGACCCGTTCAGGAATTCGAACTGCACGAAGGCGGCGAGGGCGACCGCGGCGGGTGCGCCCGAGCCGAAGACGGCGACCAGCACGTAGGCGAGCCATGCGACGAGGGGGACGAGGCCGTATTCGACTTCGATCTTGGTGTAGGGCGGCCAGGCGTAGCCCGCCGTCCCCGTCTCCTCGTCGTTGACCGACTTCGGCATGGAGCCCGCGCCGCGGCCGAGCCAGGCCTCGTCGGTCGGGCCGTCGAAGGTCGAAAGCCACCATTGCATCGGCAAGACGAAGCGGTTGAAGCCGCTGGAGCTGTTCTCCGAGAACTCGGCGGTGCGCTTGGTCAGGGGCGCCAGCAGCCCGCCCTGCGCGGCGGCGACCAGCAGCAGCGGCGCCAGCACCGCACCGGTGACGAGCACGCGAGCGGGCAGGCGCAGCAGCAGCAGCGGCAGGCAGGCGACGAGGAGCAGCATGCCCGTGCCCCCAAGCGTCGCGCCGAGCCCGAGCAGCAGGGCGGCGGTGCGTCCGAGATTGCGGAACATGGCGACTTCGACGACGACGCCGAGCGCGATGAACTGCGACACGTGCGAGGTTTCGAGAAAGAACACGCCGTTCGGCTTCATCCAGGGGGAGTCCCAGGTGACGGGCTGGATGTAGTTGTAGGTCTGGTAGATGAAGGGGAAGGGGATCAGCGTTTCGAGGTTCGGCATCGGCATGTGCGCCGCCTGCAGTGCCCAGTCGAGGGCGACGAGCGCGGAGGCCGCGACCGCGAGCAGGACGAAGCGGCGGAGCAGCTCGCGGTAGGCCCATCGCGGCAACGGGATGACGAAGACGAACATCGCCGCCGTCAGCAGCATCAAGGCGAGCGAGGACAGCGACATCGCCTCGGCGGAATAGCCGATCTGCGTCAGGCTCGCCGCCGCGACGAGCGAGCAGAACAGGGCGAGGCGTCCCCGGCTGACGAGCAGGCGCCCCCTGCCCGCAAGGATCAGCAGCGCGGCGTAGTGGATCACCAGGGCCAACGCGACCTGATTGCCGCCGCCGAGCGGGATCGCCAGCTTCTGCGTCACCACGACGAGGATCATCTCGATCGTGACGAAGGAGACGATTCCATCGGCGCCGTCCGAGCGCACGGCGCCGCGATGCGACCTCGGCGCTCCGGCATCGCGTGGGCGGACGCGCCCGGTCATTTCCAGACCTGGCCGCCGCAGGCGCGGATGTAGCCCTGCGCCGCACGTCCGATCGGCCTGCGCCGCCCCGGGTTGGCGCGCACCCAGGCAACGAAGGTCGCGGCAGAGCGCAGCGGATTGATGCGACCGCGGTTGAGCAGGAAGACGTAGGCCGAGAACATCACGAGGTTCGTCGGCAGGAAGCGCGCGGGCAGGTACTTCCAGGAGATGATCATCTTGTTCGTCAGCCGCATCTCCTCGACGGCGCGGCGCGGCAGCCGGCCGCCGGGATCGTTGTGCTCGGCGACCTGGATGCCCGGCTCGTAGGCGAGCCGGTAGCCCGCCTCGATCACCCGGTACGCGTAGTCGATCTCCTCCAATCCGTAGTGGTAGTCGCTCGACATCGCGCCGACGGCTTCGAAGGCGCTGCGCCGCATCGCGAAGCCGTTGCCCTGGAAACGGAATGTCCTGAACGCCGCGTCCTGCCGGCGCGCCTTGTCGGTATGGGGAAAGGAGGCCCGCGG
>CALMRL010000539.1 GCA_937873345.1 uncultured Beijerinckiaceae bacterium
GCCCTTGCCGCCGGCGCGATCATCGCCGGCGGCAAGGGCGGCGCCGAGTCGAAGATCGAGGCGATGCAGGCGGCCGGCATCACCGTGTCACCCTCGCCGGCGCGCCTCGGCAAGACGCTGGTCGAGGTGCTGCGGGGCTGAGGCCGCTTGGTGACGGAAGGGGCCTGGCCTCCGATTCACCTTGGCGGCGGATACGCCTTGCGCCGCCGACGCCGCGGCACGACTTGGACTGCACGACGTCGATGGGACGCTCGCGGCGTCCGCGGGTTGCAGGAGGGGCGCGAGGCCCGCTCGCTGAACACGGAGGGAAGAACGCCCATGGTGATGATCCTGATCTGCTTCATCGCGCCTTGGCTGGCGATGTTCCTCCAGGGCAAGGTCATCCAGGGCATCCTCTGCATCCTGCTTCACGTGACCCTGATCGGATGGATTCCCGCCACGATCTGGGCGCTGATCGTGACCCGCGAGAACAGGGCGGCGTAGCGACCGCGAACCTTGGGAACAGGCGCGCCCCGCGAGGGCGCATGCGAGGGCCAGCGACCCGGATGGAGATCGGGGGCGGCCGGAGGTGATGGACATGGCACGGCAGGACGGTAGCGAAACGGCCAACGGCGCGGGCGGCGCGGGAGCGGGGGGCTCCGGACTCGCATCCGGACGGGCGAAAGAGAACGAGCGCTTCGCGGCGACGTCGTTCCTGTGGGGCGGCAACGCCGCCTACGTCGAGCAGCTGCACGAGAGCTACCGCGCCGATCCCGACAGCGTCGACCCGCAGTGGCGCGCCTTCTTCGCCGAGCTGGGCGACGACCCCGGCAGCGTCGCGCATGCGGCGCAGGGCCCGGGCTGGAAGAAGCCGTCCTGGCCGATCGCCGCCAACGGCGAGCTGGTCTCCGCGCTCGACGGCGACTGGCCGGCAGCCGAGAAGGCGATCAGCGCCAAGCTGAAGCCTGAGCTGGCTGCCAGGCAGGACGCTGGCACGCCCGGCAAGGCCGAAACCGCGAAGGACGCCTCGCCCGAGGTGATCGCGCTCGCCACCCGCGACTCCGTGCGCGCGCTGATGATGATCCGCTCCTACCGCTCCCGCGGCCACCTCCACGCCAAGCTCGACCCTCTCGGCCTCGCCCCGCCGAAGGACTCGGAGGAGCTGCATCCCTCCTCCTACGGCTTCGAGGAGAAGGACTACGACCGTCCGATCTTCATTGACGGCGTGCTCGGCCTGCGCTGGGCGACGATCCGCGAGATGATGGCGATCCTGCGCCGCACCTATTGCGACACCATCGGCTACGAGTTCGTGCACATGTCCGACCCGGCCGAGAAGGGCTGGATGCAGGCGCGCATCGAGGGCGTCGACAAGGCGATCTACTACACGCCCGAGGGCAAGCGGGCGATCCTCAACAAGCTGATCGAGGCGGAGGGATTCGAGAAGTTCCTCGACCTGCGCTACACCGGCACCAAGCGCTTCGGCCTCGACGGCGGCGAGTCGATGGTCCCGGCGCTGGAGCAGATCATCAAGCGCGGCGGCGCGCTCGGCGTCGAGGACATCGAGTTCGGCATGGCGCATCGCGGCCGGCTCAACGTGCTGACACAGGTGATGCACAAGCCCCACCGCGCCGTGTTCCACGAGTTCAAGGGCGGCTCCTACACCCCGGCCGAGATGGAGGGGTCGGGCGACGTCAAGTACCACCTCGGCTTCTCGTCGGACCGGTCCTTCGACGACAAGCGCGTGCACCTGTCGCTCGCCGCCAACCCGTCGCACCTCGAGATCGTCGATCCCGTGGTGCTCGGCAAGGTGCGCGCCAAGCAGGACCAGAAGGACGACCTCGTCGAGCGCTCCACCGTGCTGCCGCTGCTGCTGCACGGCGACGCCGCCTTCGCCGGCCAGGGCGTGATCGCCGAGTGCTTCGGCCTGTCCGGCCTCAAGGGCCACAACACCGGCGGGTCGATCCACTTCATCATCAACAACCAGATCGGCTTCACCACCTATCCGCGCTACTCGCGCTCCTCGCCCTATCCCTCCGACGTCGCCAAGATGATCGAGGCGCCGATCCTGCACGTCAACGGCGACGACCCCGAGGCGGTGGTGCACGCCGCCAAGGTGGCGGTGGAGTTCCGCCAGCACTTCCACAAGCCGGTCGTCATCGACATGTTCTGCTACCGGCGCTTCGGCCACAACGAGGGCGACGAGCCGGCCTTCACCCAGCCCTTGATGTACAGGAAGATCAAGGCGCATCGTTCGGTGCTGGAAATCTACGCCGACAAGCTGGTCGCGGAAGGCGTCATCACCCGCGAGGGAGTGGACGAGGCCAAGGCCGCGTGGCGCCATAAGCTCGACGAGGAGTTCGAGGCGGGCCAGCACTACCAGCCGAACAAGGCGGATTGGCTCGATGGACGCTGGGCCGGCCTGCGCGCACCCAGCGTGCAGGACGAGGAGCGCCGCGGCCGCACCGGCGTCGATCGCCCGCGCCTCGTCGAACTCGGCCATCGCCTCACCGAGGTGCCGAAGACCTTCAACCTGCACAAGACGATCGGCCGCCTGCTCGATAACCGGCGCAAGGCGGTGGACACCGGCGAGAACATCGACTGGGCGATGGGCGAGGCGCTCGCCTTCGCCACCCTGCTCGACGAGGGCTTCCGCGTCCGCCTGTCGGGCCAGGACTCGGAGCGCGGCACCTTCTCGCAGCGCCATTCCGTGCTGATCGACCAGGAGAACGAGTCCCGCTTCATCCCGCTCAACCACGTGCGCGACGAGCAGGCCCGCTTCGAGGTGATCAACTCGATGCTGTCGGAGGAGGCGGTACTCGGCTTCGAGTACGGCTATTCCGTCGCCGAGCCGAACACCCTGGTGCTGTGGGAGGCGCAGTTCGGCGATTTCGCCAACGGCGCGCAGGTCGTCTTCGACCAGTTCATCTCGTCCGCCGAGCGCAAGTGGCTGCGGCTGTCGGGGTTGGTGTGCCTCCTGCCGCACGGTTACGAGGGCCAGGGGCCGGAGCATTCGTCGGCGCGGCTGGAGCGCTATCTCCAACTCTGCGCCGAGGACAACATGCAGGTGGCGAACTGCTCGACGCCGGCGAACTACTTCCACATCCTGCGCCGGCAGCTGAAGCGCGACATCCGCAAGCCGCTGATCCTGATGACGCCGAAGTCGCTGCTGCGCCACAGGCGGGCGGTGTCGAGGCTCGACGAGATGGCGGAGGGCACGACGTTCCACCGCATCCTGCGCGACGGCGCGGAGAAGCCAAGCGGGCATAAGGATGGCGAGCACAAGGTGAGGCTCGTCGACGACGCCCGCATCCGCCGCGTCGCCCTGTGCTCGGGCAAGGTGTACTACGACCTGTTCGAGGAGCGCGAGCGCCGCGAGGTCGACGACGTCTACCTCCTGCGCGTCGAGCAGCTCTACCCGATGCCGCTGAAGGCGCTGGTCAACGAGCTGTCGCGCTTCGGCAACGCCCAGGTCGCCTGGGTGCAGGAGGAGCCCAAGAACATGGGCGCCTGGAGCTTCATCGACCCCTACCTCGAATGGGTGCTGGGCCAGGTGAGCCTCGGGCAGACCCGGCCGCGCTACATCGGCCGCCCGGCTGCGGCGGCGACCGCCACCGGCCTGATGTCGAAGCACCTCGCGCAGATGCAGGCCTTCACCGACGACGTGTTCGGCTGAGACTTCGGAAGACCAGGCTCAAGGGAGGGCCGCCACGGCGGCCGAAGCGACGATGACGACTGAAATCCGCGTGCCGACGCTGGGCGAGAGCGTGAGCGAGGCGACGATCGGGCGTTGGTTCAAGAAGGCCGGCGACAGCGTCGCCGCCGACGAGGTGCTGGTGGAGTTCGCGTGACCGCTAC
>CALMRL010000540.1 GCA_937873345.1 uncultured Beijerinckiaceae bacterium
GGGTGGACGATTCGTCCGGATCGCTGATCTCGCTCTACGAGCGGGCGGCGGAGGGGCTGCCGGCGCTGGTCGCGCGCTGCGGCGAGGATGACAAGGCAAACCTCGTCGAGGGGTTGGTGCCGGCTCTGCTCGCCGACGAGCACGGGCTGATCGATGCCGCCCTGCTGGCGACGATCCCCGTGCTGGGCCCCGTCGAGCTTGTCGCGCTCGACCGCGCCCTCGATCGGGCGACCCCCGCGGCGGCGAAGGCGCGGGACTGGCCACGGCAGCGTCGTCGCGACCGCCTGCTGCGAGCCCGCAAGGCGATCGCCGATGCGGGATCGGACGTCGACGCCTTCATCGCGCTGGAAATGCAGCGCCCCGAGCTGGCACGGGACCATCTCGACATCGCCGAGCGGCTGCTCGCAGCTGGCCGGACGACGGAGGCGCTGGCCTTCGTCCGCAAGCCGCGACGCCCCGGCCTGCACGCGTCCACGGCGCTGGACATCGCCGACGGTTCCGCCGGCATCGACGTCGACGCCCATCGGCAGGTGCGCGTCGAGATCGCCATCCTGGCGGCGGCACGGGACGTCGCAGCGTCGCAGCGGCTGCGCTGGTCGACCTTCCAGGCCGATCTCGACCCCGCGCTGCTGCGCGCCTTCCTCGCCGCGCTTCCCGACTTCGAGGACGACGAGGCCCTCGACCGCGCCTTCGCGCATGCCGCCGCCCATCCCGCGCGCCACCGCGCTCTCGCCTTCCTGCTGGAATGGCCGCGTCTCGACCTCGCCGCCGCCCTGGTTCTGCGCCATGCCGCGGAGTGGGACGGGCGGCACTACGGCGTGCTGGCGCCGGCGGCGGACGCGCTCCAGCACGATCACCCCGCCGCCGCCACGGTGCTGTACCGCGCGCTGATCGACGACATCCTTCAGCGGGGCCGCTCTGCCGCCTATGGCCATGCCGCGCGCTATCTCGCGACGCTGGCGACGATCGAGTCCGACGTGATCGCCGAGGCCGGGCACGTCGACCACCGTGGCTACAGCGAGGGCCTGCAGCGTGCCCACGGTCGCAAGCACGGCTTCTGGAGCCTGGTGCGAGACTGAAGGGCGGACCATTCGCGCCGTCCCGCTCTTGCGACCGAAACATCGGGAGCGATCGGCGGGACGCGGGTCTGCCGCCGGCGCCGCCCGATAGGCGGCATGCGCCTCATCGACGGAGAGGCATCGAAGACACAGGCGATGGTTTTCCACTCGCCTCCGCGCGAAAACCCCTTGATCGG
>CALMRL010000541.1 GCA_937873345.1 uncultured Beijerinckiaceae bacterium
CACAGCCGCCTTGGGAACCGCCGAGACCGCCGGTCTGCCCACCCGCCCCCGATCCGCCCCCGAATCCGCTCCCCCCGAGCCCGCCACCGGGGCCGCCTCCCTGCCCAGCGCCGCCGAAGCCGCCACCCGCCGACAGGCCGCCGGCGTAGGGCGCGGAGGACTGGCCGGTCGGCTGGCCGCCGAGCTGTGTCTGCGGAGGGCTCTGTCCGGCGAAGCCGCCGTTCGACAGACCGACACCGCCTCCGCCGCTGCTGGCGCTGCTGCCATTGCCGAAGAGGCCGTTGACGAGGCGCACGAGTTCGCGGGCTTCCCGGTAGCGCGGCCGATAGACGTAGATACCGGGCGTCGCCGAAAGGTCCTGGTGGTCGAGCCGGCGGATCCACACCGCCGCACGGCGGATGAGTTGCGGACTGCGCGAGATGACCATGATCGCGCGCAGGCGCTTCACGGCCTTGAACTGCACGGTGCCGATCGCTCCGCCGGCCTCCTTGTCGATGTCGAAGATGCGGTCGAGTTCGCCGATGACCTCGTCGGGTGAGGAATGGCGAAGCTCGACCACGCTGACGGACTGGCTGTGCATCCAGTCCGTATCGAACTTCTTGATCGCAGCCGCGATCTCCCGGCGCTTGGGCTCGGGGCCGCGGATCACGATCGCGTTGCGGGCGCCATCGATGCGCACCCCGTCGGCATCGCTGATGAAGCCGCCGATGAGCTTCAGGATGGACTGCGCCGAGGTATAGTCGAGCGGCACCACGGTGATGCCGAAGCCGGGCTCCTTCGCGCTGCCGTCGACGGCGCCGCCGCCAAGCGCGCTCGGCGCGATGCGGAAGCCGGCTCCCATCGGCGTCATCGCCAGCCCCTGCATCGCCAGCACGGTCTCGAGCGTGGACAGCAGCTCGGCGCGGTTCTGAAGCGCTGCAGAGGAGATGGTGATCTTGCCCGTGACGTTGGGCGCCAGAGCGTAGGAGATGTGCAGCACGTTGCCGAGGACGGCCTGCAGCACGTCCTTGATGTCGGCGTCGTCGAAATTAAGCCTGTAGCCGTCCTCCGCCTCCGCGGTGCGACGCGGTGGGGGAGTCGTCTCGTCGAAGGTCAGGCGCGTCTCGCGGGCAGCGTCGCGACCCGGTTCCGGCGCGAAAGCGTCGGGGTCCGCCGGATCAGCCTTGGCGACGCGCGCCTTCCTCTTGGCCAGCGCGAGGAACTCGGGGCCGCCGTACTGCTGCTGCGCGCGCGACGCCTCGATCGCCGCAAGGAGGGAAGTCCTGCCGATCGGCGCGAGAAGGGAGGACTCCGGGCCGAAGCTGCGTTCCCGGCCCGGGCCGCTGGGCTCCTGGTCGACGCGACCCTGCTCGCGCTGCGGCGGAGGGTTGAGGATGCGGTGCTCGCGATAGTCGACGATGACCGGCATGCTGGTATCGGTCACCGGAGGCGGCGCGCTGCCAACGCATCCCGCCAGCGGGATGATGCCGGCCAGCATGGCGCATTCACGCAGTCGCACGAAATCGATACTCCCTCATTCGTGCGCGAAACTTGGCGATGGCAAGCGCCGCTATCGGCCGTCAGGTTTAGAACGAGCGCTCCGGGCAAGCCAGGAGGGCCCCGATCGTATCGTCGTCCTCCACAGGATCGTCACAGCTCGAGGGCCGAGACCTGGAGGCGATGCATGTCCTTCCCGCTGTGCCCTTGCAGTTCTTGGCGATCGACCGACCAAACCCTTCAAATGAGGCACGCGAGAGGCGGGTTGCTACCCGACCCAGCTGGCGTGGCGGGACCGCCGGATTGACAAGCGACACCTGGACGCGCAGGACGGCTGCCTCGACAGCTACTCTCGGCCACGCGGCGATAGAATCGCCTTGTCGCCAGGGCGCTGATTCGCCAGCGGTGATGGCCGTCGCGATCTGACAGGCGCAGCGATGGAAACCTGTGCGGACTGACTTGGCTTCAAGGCTATATTCCCGACGTGGGAGCGGCATTGCTTGGCCATGGCTCAAGCCTCGGAGGCTTGGTCCCGCCCCGATTGCCGACCAGGTGAAAGCGACCGCGGATCGAGGACCGGTCCTGCACATGGCGTCACCGACGCACTACGCCAACCTAATGATCCGCCACATGGTGGCGACGAAGCTGGCGGACTACCTGCCGGGTTTGACGGTCTCGAACATCAGCCTGCCGTACTGGAACATACACGTACCGTCCCTGCTCCCTCGCGCGGACGAGCGCATCTGCGACCTCATGGCGGAACAGCACGTTCCCTTCGAGCAGCTCAGGCATCTGAGCGAAGCGGGGGCGGTGACGCGCATCCATTGGCACGGCTACGGTCAGAGGCTTGAGAATTTCCCGGCGAAATCGGTGTGCGACGCGCTGTTCCAAACCGATGATCGCATCGGCGTCGAGCTATCCGACGATTGCCTGCTTTGTCCGATCAGGGCCGGAGAGATCCTCGACGCGATCCATCCCGGCTACACGATCGTGCCCGTCGAGTTCTACGAGGACATCGTCGAGCGGACAGGGTTTTCGCCGGTGTTCATGGGCCAGCTCGCTGACAATGAGTTTGTCCGCAGGCTGCGGTCGCGATTTCCCAAGGCGCGGTATCTCCCGCAAAACGACGCCCTGGAGGACTTCCAGACGATCCGCAAGGCCCGCAACATCGTCCTGCCGGTCAGCACCTTCGCGTGGCTCGCCGCTTGGCTGTCCAACGCGGCCTATATCGCCCTTCCGGTCTTCGGCATCTTCAATCCGCGCCTGTTCGCGCTGCACGATCTCCTGCCGATCGGGGAAGACCGGTATCAGTTCTTTCAGTTTCCCGAGCGTCATGCCGTTCCGCTGAGCGAACTCGAGGAGACGCATAAGCTCATCAAGGGCAAATGGCATCAGGTTAGGGGATGCGAGCTTGCTCCGACAACGCTCTAGCCTCTTCCATCGCTTGGCGAACGGGAAATCGATCGACGTTCGGCCAGGTTGTGGCCAAGCGACCGTTGTCTTGCTTGCGCCGAGCCGGGCGCCTTGCGACCATCGTGTCCAGCAGCAGCAAGCCTGCCACGATCGTCTTCGGCGATGACGCGCTCTGCAGGGCCGGAACGCAATGCCTCCGCTCGATGCTCCGCGACGCTCGTCGCTATCGCGAAAAACGAGGATCGCTACATCCTGGAGTGGCTCGCTCACCACCTCGCCATCGGCTTCTCGAAGATCATCGTCTACGACGATGCGAGCAGCGATGGGACGCTCGCGACGTTGCGATGCGTTTCACGGGTTATCCCCGCGATCAGCGTCCACCCCACCGAAGCGGTCGACCTCCATGCGTCTCCGCAGACGACGTGCTACAACAACGCCCTGAAGGAGGTCGCGACAGAGTGGACGATGTTCCTGGACATCGATGAATTCCTCATCCCGTTTCGCGACTACTCCATCGAAGCTTTCCTTATGCGGGTCCCGAGTGACGTTTCAAGCGTACACCTCAACTGGCGGGGGTTCGGTTCGAGTGGCCGCGTCAGCGCGGACTACGGCTTCGTCGTCGAAGCCTTCACGCGATGCGCACCCGTGCGATGGGGGAACCACCACCACTTCAAATCGATCGCGCGCACGGCCCTCATCGAGAAGGTCTATGTCCATAACGTGGATGCGACCGCCGGCCGTCGTGTCCTATCGGATCTTCACGAATTCGAGACCGCTAGCGATGGATTGTCGGATCGGATCGCCTATGACGGCATCCAGATCAACCACTACCAGTGCAAGACCTACGGGGAATTCAAGGCCCGGATGGAGCGCGGTGACGCCAACTACCACGCAGGTCACGCCTTGAAGGGACGGGATCCGTCGTACGAGCGGTTCCTGCAGATCGATAGGAACGAGGAGGAGAACCTCGAAGCCTTCGTCTTTCGAGCACGCTTCGGACGATTTTACGAGGTGTTGGAGAGAGCGTCACAGCAGGCGATAATTATGTGAGACTCCCGCGGCCGTCGTGCCAGACTTTCCTATCAGGCCTCATCGTCTGCGGCAGGTGCGGTGCTGTCGACGCTATCTGCAACAATAATCAGCTCGTCAATCGGCGTTACCTTGAGGGCATGGTCACCGAAGCTTTGCGCCGGTAGTGGCTGAAGCCGGTGAATATCGAGGCGATGCGCGAGACCTTCGCAGCGACCCACGCAGTCGATCCTGACGCTTCCGAACAGGTTCGCGTTGGCCTACACGCCGGCCTCAAGGGGGCGCGGCGCCACTTGCGGCTAGGTGGTCGCTGCGATTGCTGACTTCGACCAGAGCGTCGTGCCGATCGGTCAAGCTTGGGCAACTCGAAGAGCAGGCCGCCTTCGCGTCTCAGATCGTCGAGAAAAAAGCTTCAAATAAGCCAGCTGCACCCAAGCCACCTACACCGCTCGATTGCAAACACATGGAAACTGCTCTGGCGGAGATCGGTGCGTGCGATGATCGAGAAGATCGTTGTGCTGCCTCAGGAGGGCCACGCGGCGCAGATCGAGATCTTTGGCCGTTTTACTAGCGTGATCGCGGCCGCGGGGCTGCTGAAGAGCTTCGAGCAGACCTCAAACGCGAACACCCCCGAAGCCGGAGCTTCGGGGGTGTTACATTCGGTGGTTGCGGGGGCAGGATTTGAACCTGCGGCCTTCAGGTTATGAGCCTGACGAGCTACCGGGCTGCTCCACCCCGCGGCAGATGGTGTGATGGTGAAGAGAGCATGATCTTGGCAGGCCTGGCAACCACCGACTCTCCCAGGTCTTGAGACATAGTACCATAGGCGCTGGGGCGTTTGACGGCCGAGTTCGGGATGGGATCGGGTCTGGTCGCCCTGCAAAAGTCACCAGGCCGGCGAAGATCATGCGAAGCAACTCCGCTCGGACCCGGCAAAGTCGGGACCTGAGCGAACGCGTTAGCGCCATCGCGGAGCGATGAGACTGACGCATGGTCTTCATCGCGACGTTCGCTCGAGGCGAACCGTCGCGGGGATCGAGCCTCGCTTCTCCAGCGAGGAGTGACGCTTTGATCATGCACCGCTCGCGCGGTGCTTGATCTCGGCGTCGCCGCACGAGGCTCGCTCACTTTGCGAGCGAGTCCTCGTGGGGCATGGGTAATGAGAGCGATCAAGCCAATCGAGCAATTAGTACCGGTCAGCTGCACGCGTTGCCGCGCTTTCACATCCGGCCTATCGACGTGGTCGTCTTCCACGGCTCTCAAGGGAGCACTCGTTTCGAGGTGGGTTTCCCGCTTAGATGCCTTCAGCGGTTATCCCGTCCGTTCATAGCTACGCTGCACTGCGGCTGGCGCCACAACAGCTCCACCAGGGGAACGTTCATCCCGGTCCTCTCGTACTAGGGACAAATCCTCTCAATGCTCCAACACCCACGGCAGATAGGGACCGAACTGTCTCACGACGTTCTGAACCCAG
>CALMRL010000542.1 GCA_937873345.1 uncultured Beijerinckiaceae bacterium
AGGCGGCGCGGCGGCAAGGGAGGGGGAAGAGGACATCGGGGGGCGACGCTAGCACGGACGGATGGTAGATGGGGGAGCGGTATCGCCGATGCCAACGCCCTTTCGAAGCGTCCGCGCACGGCAGGGCCTCGGACCGGAACGCGCGCCGGCGGCGTCCGGACTCTCCAATGCAATGCTCTAAAGCAGGCGAGCGGTGAACGGCAGGATCGTGGCACCGCCGCGCGGACCCGCGACGATCACTTCGAGTTTCTCCGCCATGGTCAGTGCCTGACCAACCAATCGGTCTATCGCTCCGGCATCGTTCGGGCGTAAGGTCGCGATCTCGCGGGCGGCGTCCGCACCGACGCGCAACAGGTGCGCGAGCTGTCGAAGTTCGGCGGCGCCATCCATGGAGTTCCTCCATTGTGAGTGGAAAACCGACAAATGACGAGATCGTTTCGTCTGCCGGAAGACACGGTGCGACGCGGGAGCGTATCGAGGCGCAGATCGCCCTCGTCGCAGCGCTGACGCCCGGCAGCCGCGAGCACCGCATCGCCACCCGCGTGCTGCTGCTGCTGCAGGACGGCTTGTTCCTGCTGACGGAGACGGACGGGCTGCTGCGGGCGGCCGGGCGCCGGGAGATGCCACGGGCCTGAGGCGTCCCTACCTCTCGTGCGGGCGCCCGAAGCTCAGCACCTTCTCGATCGGGCCGACGATCGCGGCGTTGAAGGCATCGAGGTCGGCGGCCGGTATCCAGTACTCGCGATGCGCCCGGCCGCCGGCTTCCTGCACGGCGTAGGCGGCGAGAAAGCTGCTCTCGACGGCGAAGCGCAGGACATGGCCGGCGCCGTCGGTGGACACGTTCCAGTCCCACGCGATGCGCACGGCATAGTTCTCGGTGAGGACGGGGTAGAAGATCGGCTGCTCCGGCAGCCGCGGCGGGAAGGCGGGCATGCCCGAGGCTTCGATCAGCGCCAGTTCCTTCGGCCCGACCGGGCGCAACAGGGTGACGGTCTCGTCAAGCATGTCCTGTCGCCTCACACCTCGACGGTGATCGCGCCGTCGACGACCCGCACGGGGTATGTCCGCACCGGCTTCGGCCGCGTCTTCAGGAACAGCAGCTTGGCCTTCTCCACCGCCTCGCCGGTGGCGAGGTCGAAGCTCGCGTCGTGCATCCGGCAGGTCACCCTGGCGCCCTCCAGCGCACCCTTGGCGAGGTCGAAGCCCATGTGCGGGCACTTGCGCGCGATGGCGTAGAAGGTGCCGGCGACGTTGGCGACGAGCACGCCCTCGCCGCCGACTTCGACGCCGCGCATCGTCCCCTCGGCCAGGTCGGCGGTCAGTCCGGTTGGGACGAAGGTCATGATGCACCTCTCGCAAGCTTCGGATAGATGGGGCGGCGGCGGGACGGAGCCAGCGTCGCCGTCCCGTATCCCGAGGCCAGCCGATGATCCGACGCACCTTCCTCGCCGGCCTCGCCTTCGCGACCCCGGCCTCGGCCGAGGTCGCCGCGGTGCCCCTGCGCGACAGCGTGCCCCACATCACCACGATCGGCCAGGCCAGTGCGACCATGGTGCCGGACCGCGCCGACATCCGGCTTGGCGTCAGCAACGAGCGCCCGAGCGCCGACGAGGCCGCCGCCGCCACGGCAAGCCAGGCGAGCGCGGTGGTCGACGCGATCAAGGCGCAGGGCATCGCGGCCGCCGACATCCGGTCGAGCTTCAGCCTCGCCGCGCAGTACGACAGCGCGACCGATCCGCAGACGCATGTCTCGCAGCGCACACTGCGCGGCTACGACGCCGAGACGCAGATCACGGTGCACCTGCGCGACGTGACGAAGGCCGGCAGCCTCGCCCGCACCCTGATCGACAAGGGCGCGAACAGCTTTCAGGGCATCGACTACTCTTATTCCAAGGAAAAGGACCTGCAGCGCCGGCTCGACGGCGAAGCGGCCAAGGACGCGGAGATCGCGGCGCACGCCACCGCCGACGTGCTGGGCCTCAAGCTCGGCCGGGTGCTGCAGATCGGCGAGGACCCGGTCAGCGCCGATGGCGTAGCGGACTTGCCCAGCCGCCGTGCCCCGCCGATCTATGGTACGCGCGTGGTGATCCCGACGGAGCCGGGCACGCAACTAGTCACCCGCAGCGTCACGGTGATCTTCGAGATCGAAGGCAAGGCGCGGTAGGGCGGCGGAGAGCCGCCTGCCGCATCGAGCCTCACGAGCCTCCTCCACCATGCGTTCTGCAGGGTCCCCGTGCTGCTCCTCGGCGCAGGGGAAGGGGTAGTGTCTCAATTTGAGACATGGCCCCGGCGACTGGGCGCTTTTGACCTGAGGCGGCTATCCCGCGAGGCTTCCGGGCGTTGCGGAATCGGCTACTCAGATGCGGTGGGCTGACTCCCTTCTCCATGGGACCGAGCCGATTTTGGGAAAGGGCAATCGAGAACAGATTTTGGGAAAGCAGGGCCGTTCACACCAGACCCGTGGACGTTGGAAGGTGCCGTCCCGATTAATCTTCGTCCTGAGACAGAGTTGGTCAGGCATGGTCCTCCACGAACGCCTTGACGAGTTTAGCGAAGCGTTCGGGCATTTCCAGCTCGATCAGTTCGCCGGCTTCGGGCAGCACGACCAGCGTCGCGCCGGGGATGGCGGATGCAATCTCTTCCGAAAGTGACAAGGGCGTGCAGTGGTTCTGTTCGCCACACAGCACGAGCGTCGGCTGGTCGATACGCGGGAGGTCGGCGAGCGTATCGTGCGCGGCGATCATGGCGATACGGTGCATGGCAATATCCCGATCTTCGGGCTGCGAGGGGTGCGCGGTCGCGCGATTGATCCATTGCTGGACCTGCTCCGGATGCTCGCGCGTGTAGCGCGGCGAGAACAGGAAGAGCGAGTAGCCCGCGAACAAGTTGGGCTTGTCCCATTGCGCGGCCATGATCCCGCGCACGGCGAACTGACGGTGCATGTAGGCGTCGAAGCGCGCGAAGGAGGAGGCGATCACCAGCGAGCGCACCAGTTCGGGATGGCGGAGCGCCATCTGCTGCGCGATGGCGCCGCCTGTGGACGAACCGACGACGTGGACCGGCCCGACATCCAGCTCCACGACCAACGCCGCCATGTCGGCGGCAAGCTGTTCGGTGGTGTAGCCGTCGGGCGTCCGATCGGTGCGGCCGGTGCCGCGCTGGTCGGGCAGGATGATGTCGAAGTCGCGCGCGAGGAGTTCGACCTGCGGTCCCCAGCTGGCGCCGACCCCGCCGAGGCCGGAGATCAGGAGGACCGGCGGTCGCCCAGCCGTACCATGGCGTTCGTAGTGCTGGGTGAGACCAGATGTGACGATGCTCGGCATGGTATGTCCCTTGGCTGTCGCCCCGCAGAGCCGCTTGCCTGGGGGTCGCGATAGAGTTAATATGTTCGGAAATCGAACTATTCGCTTCGGATATCTAACCATCATGCCTGCGTCAAGCGACCGGCTCGACCGGTACGTCCCCGCTGTCCAGCTGTTCGCGGCCCGGCTTGTGCTCTTCCACGCGGCAGTGGCCGAGCGGCTTCACCTAAGCCCGACCGAGTTCAAATGCTTTCGGCTGATTGAGCAGCTCGGGCCATTGTCGCTGACCATGCTCGCGGGCGAAGCGGGCTTGCAGCTCGGCACGGCAAGCGGGCTTGTCGATCGGCTGGAAAAGATAGGGCTCGTATGCCGTCGCCGTGACATGGCCGATAAACGGCGTGCCGTGCTGCTGGCCTCGCCGGAGGCGGCCAGCCGAATTGCCGGTTTCTATCGTGAGCAGGGGCAAGCGATGGCCGCGCTACTCGACAGTTTCGCCCTGCGTGAGTTCACCGCGATCATGCGATTTCTCGACGAGGCGGGAGCCGTGCTGGCGCGCTCGCATGCCGACCTGATCGCAAGTGGCGCGGCCGAACTGGTCGAGCAGCCGGCGGAGGGTGCGATATGACCACCTTCGTCCTTGTCCATGGCGCGTGGTCGAGCGGATGGGACTGGTCGGAGGTCACCGCTCGCCTGCGCGCGCATGGTCACGACGTACATGTTCCCACGCTCACCGGATTGGGAGAACGTGCCCACGTGGCGCATGAGGACGGATCGATCGGCCTCGATACCCACATCCAGGATGTCGTCGCCTTGATCGAATGGCGTGATCTCGAGGATATCGTCCTCGTCGGTCACTCCTATGCCGGCATGGTGATTACCGGGGCTGCGTCACGGGTGGCGTGGCGGATCAGAAGGCTGGTCTACGTGGATGCCTTCGTGCCGGAGAACGGGCAGTCGCTGGCCGACCTCACCGGGCCGGATGCCCGGACCCATCTTGAGTTGGTGGCGACCGCGAACAAAGGACGCGTGCCGCCGCTGATCCGTCCGCACGAGGCGCCGGCGGGTACACGCGCGGAAGGCTATAACCAACGGCTGCGGCCCATGCCGCTAGCCTGTTTCACGCAGCCGGTTCGCTTGAACGGTGACGAAGCGACGATCTTCGATCGTGTCTTCCTGTATGCAACCGGTGGAGCGCCGACCAGTCGGACACGCTTCTTCGAAGCGTTGCGGGATCGGCCGGGGTGGCGCGTGTCGACGGTCGGCACGGGACACGTCGTCATGATCGATGATCCTGCGACGCTTGCGCGCCTGCTGCTTGATGCGGCCGACACGCGATGATCCCAACCATCGCGGACCTCGCATGATCGCGTCAATGCTGCCGAGCAGGCTGTGAGGTGTCCGCATCGTGATCGCTAGCGGATGCTGCTTGACGTTGACGCCCGGCCTTCTTCGACATTTCCGGCCATTCCGCATACCCTTCATAGGCCGACCTTTCTCGAAATCGGATCGTTTTCGGGAGGTGTGGTGAAGTGCAAGCTGGTGGCAAGGTACGGCACTGGCCTTCCCGGGAGCCGCCCAATCGCATTCCACCCCTTGCTGACCGCCCGGCCAGATCTCAAACTGAGACACTACCGGGGAAGGTGCTCGCTTGCGATCGGCGTCGCTCGTCGGGCATCTTCCCCTTCGGAAGGGAGAAGGTCATCAGACGTCCGTTCCTACCCCTCCCGCGACGTTCCCCCGGCGAGCGCCGTCGCCGGCACCACCCGCAGGCTCGTCAGGCGGTTCCGCACCTTGCGCTGCACCTCGAAGCGGAAGCGGTGGAAGGTGAACACCTGGCCCGCCTCGGGGATCGCCCGCGCCTCGTGGATCACCAGCCCCGCGACCGTGGTGGCGTGCTCGTCGGGCAGGTCCCAGGCCATCACCCGGTTGAGGTCGCGGATCGGCACCGAGCCCTCCACCACCACCGAGCCGTCGGCCTGCGCGCGTACGCCCTGCACGACGAGGTCGTGCTCGTCGCGGATGTCGCCGACGATCTCCTCGATGATGTCCTCGAGCGTCACCAGCCCCATCACCACGCCGTACTCGTCGACGACCAGCGCGACATGGGTGCGGCGGCGGCGGAAGGCGGCGAGCTGGTCCTTGAGCGAGGTCGTCGCCGGGATGAACCACGGCTCGACGGCGACGCGCGAGATGTCGAGGCTCGCCACGTCGGGGGTGGCGGCCTGGCCGTTCGCCGCGGTCAGCGCCCGCACCAGGTCCTTGGCGTGCAGCACGGCGACGATGTTGTCGGGCGTGCCGCGCCACAGCGGTAGCCGCGAGTAGGGCGAGGCGACCACGGCGCGCACCAGCTCGTCGGGGGGAAGGTCGGCATCGAGCACGCTCATCGCGGTGCGATGCACCATCACGTCGGCGACGGCGAGGTCGCCGAGGTCGAGCAAGCCGCCGAACATGTCGCGGTCGGATCGTTCGACGTTGCCCTCCCTGTGCAGCAGGTCGACGGCGCTCTTCAGCTCCTCGGCGCCCGACAGGATCGAGACGCGTTCGTCCGCCTGCCCGCCGAACAGCCGCAGCACGCCGCGCACCAGCACCTCGACGGCGAGCAGCACGGGGCCGAAGATCGCCACGAAGGGAGCGAGCACGCGGGCGAACAGCAACGACACGCGGTCGGCGTTGTTGATCGCCACGGTTTTCGGCAACACCTCGGCAAAGACGAGGAGCAGCACGGTCATGATCGCGGTCGCCCACACCGCGCCCTGCTCGCCGATCACCACGACGAGCACGCTCGTCATGAAGGCCGAGGAGCCGATGTTGACCAGCGTGTTGCCGAGCAGCGTGGTGCCGATCAGCCGCTCGCGGCGGCGCAGCAGCCGGTTGACCAGCGCGGCGCGCTTGTCGCCGTTGCGCTCCAGCGCGTGCATCCGCGCCCGCGAGGCGCCGGTCAGCGCCGTCTCGCTCGCCGCGAAGAAGGCCGACATGGCGATGCAAAAGACGATGATCGCCACCGCCGCCCATATGTCGACCGGCAGGGCGGCCGGATGTCCCGCTTCCATCGCTCCTGAACGTCCGTGAATGGCTAACCCTTCAGCTCGTCCTCGAGGAAGAGCAGCACCTCGTCGCCGGTGATGCCCTTGGCGACGAAGGCGCGGCCGATCCCCTTGGCGAGGATGAAGGTGAGGGCGCCGCGCTCGACCTTCTTGTCCTGGCG
>CALMRL010000543.1:0-2759 GCA_937873345.1 uncultured Beijerinckiaceae bacterium
CCCGCGCCGCGTCGGGATAGAAGGACCGCGCCGGTGGGGCGCGGCCGGGATCGCGGCGCGGGCGATCATCGGGGAAGCCCGCTTCGGCATCGGCGTCCTGCTGGCGTTGCCGGGCGATGCGCGCCTCCTCCTTGCGCCGCTTGCGCTCGGCCTTGGCCGCCTCGCGCGTCGCCGCCTCCTTGGCGGCCGCGTCCTTTGCGGCGGCATCGGCGTTGGGCGGCGTCGCCGGCGAGCCGTCGGCGGTCTCGGCGGGCGCCTTCTGCAACTCGGTGCCGCCTTTGCAGTCGGTCAGCCAAATGTCGTAGACGGGATGCTCGATGCCGTTGAGGCCCGGCGAGGAGGCGAACATCCAGCCGGAGAAGATGCGCTTGTACTGCTTCTTCGCGTCGATCTCGTCGACTTCGGCGAAGGTGATGGTCTGCGGCGCCTCGGTGGCGGGGCGGGTGTAGCAGGCGCGCTCGGTGATCTGCAGCGAGCCGAACTGCACCGTCTCGTTGCTCGCGACCTCGAAGGAGATGATGCGGCCGGTGATCTTATCGAGGCCGGAGAACACCGCTGTGGGATGCGTGATGCGGTCGGCGCGCGCACCGGCCGGCACGGCGAGGCTCGCGATCAGTACCGCCGCCGCGGTGCGCAGCCATGTCAAGCGGACCATAGTGATCGTGAGGCGGGTCTTGTTCATCCAAGCATCCGAAGGGCCGGCGGCCGGACCGCTCGATGCGATCAAGCAACACGACTTTCCGGCCGTATTGGGGCTGCCGCGAGGGACATCCCGAGCAGGCTCACTCGGCCGGCGTGGTCACCACCTCGTCGTGGCCGTTCTCTCGCGGGCGCCGGCGGCGGCGCGGCTCGATCTGGTCCCAGCGCGTTCTCAGCACCGTGTCGCACATGCCGGGCGAGCCGAAGCCATCGGAGAAGGAGACGTTGCCGCGCATGTGATGCTCGCCGTGGGCGTGGCTGGTGATGAAGCCGCCGACGAGTTTGATCCAGCGCGGGGTGTAGGCGGCAATCGCCTGCTTCGGCAATAGGGCGGCGAAATCATAGCCGGAGTGCTCGTAGACGCCGCCGACCGCACCCAGCCCGGCGATCATCGAGTGGAACAGGATATCTGAGCCGCCGCCGCCGATCAGCGCGAGCGGCAGAAGGTAGGGCAGCACGATCTCCAGGAAGAAGTCCTGCCAGCTCATGAAGCAGGCCGAGATGCCCTTCGAGGCGCCGGTGGAGTGGTGCACGGAGTGCCGCAGCACCCGGTTCAAGCCCGGGCGGTGCAGGAGATAGCGGTGTGTCGCGTACTGCACGACGTCGTGGCCGACGCCCATCGCGAAAAGCGACAGCACGAAGCGCCATAGCGGCAGGTGCTCCTGGCCGGCGAAGCACAGGCCCGCCGCCTGCACAGCCATCATGCAGGGGAGCAGCACGAAGACCTGGTTGAACAGCACGCGCGACAGAAGCTCGCGGTACGACTTGCGGTCGATGTCGCGCACCTTGGCGCGGCGCAGAAGACCATGCCGGTCGCAGTACTCGAAGCCGTAGCCGACGGCGTGGAACACGACCATCTGCAGCGCCCAGACGAAGACCGAGAGCGGCATCCACCAGGGCAGACCGTTGAACAGCATCGCGTCAGAACCCCTCGTCCTCGCGTCGTGAACTCTTGCGAAAGCGTGACCGACCTGTAGAGCGGATTGCAGCGCGGGTGTGGCGGCGTCCGCGCCGATCCGCATACGAATCCGTAGGTGTGGCGTTGATACAGCGCTCGGCGCCGGCCACAACACACGGATCATTACGATCGGTGACCAGCGAGAACGCTTCCCATGTCGCTTGAAACAGGCTCCGGACACCGCAAGCAGGCCATTGCCACCGAGACGGCGAAGATGCTGATCGAGGCCAAGGCGATCCTGTTCAGCGAGGCCGAGCCGTTCACCTTCACCTCGGGGCTGTGCTCGCCGGTCTACACGGACATGCGCAAGATCATCGCCTTCCCGCGCATCCGCACGCGGCTGCTCGACTTCGCCGTAGAGACGATCGAGAGCGAGATTGGCTACGCCGCGCTCGACGTGATCGCCGGCGGCGAGACAGCCGGCATCCCCTTCGCCGCCTGGATCGCCGACCGCTTGGCGCTGCCGATGCAATACGTGCGCAAGAAGCCGAAGGGTTTTGGCCGCAACGCCCGCATCGAAGGGATGGTGAGCGAAGGCGCGCGCGCCCTGCTCGTCGAAGACCTCGCCACCGACGGCGGCAGCAAGGTCGGCTTCGTCAATGCGCTGCGCGAGGCCGGGCAGCGCTGCGAAGCCACCTTCGTCTTCTTCTTCTATGACATCTTCCCGCAGGCACGCGCGCAGCTCTCGGCGATGGGGGTCACCCTGCACGCGCTCGTCACCTGGCGCGACATCCTCGCGGTGGCGCGCTCGCGGGGCATGTTCGACGCCGCGATGCTCGACCGCGTCGAGTCCTTCCTCGACGCGCCGATGGCTTGGTCGGCGGCGCACGGAGGCGTGGCCGGGCCGTCGCCGAAGAGCTGAGCAGCCCCGCCGGCGAGACGTCAGACTGTTGACGCAAAGGGCCGTTCTAGTCACGGCGATGCAACCAAGACCCGACGCACGATGAGCCCACCGAACCGCCGCATCATCCTTCTTCGAGCCAGCCGCGACACGCTGGTGCTGGTCGCCTGCACGGTCGGCATGACACTGGCGCTCGCCTATGCCGTCCACCAGCGTCCGATGCCAGTCGCGGTGCGGCCCGAGCAACAGGTCTGGGCCGGG
>CALMRL010000543.1:2823-14602 GCA_937873345.1 uncultured Beijerinckiaceae bacterium
CGATCGAGCCGATGACCTCGGCCTCGCTGGTGGTCCCGAAGGCGGCGCTGGCCCTTCCGCCGGCCCAGCCGGCTTCCTCGGCGCCCCGGGCGACGAAGCCCCTGCCCTGCGACGCTCAGCCATGTCCGGCCAGATCAGCGGCGCCCTTGCCGCCCGCACGGCAGAAGCTCGCCGCGGTGGATGCCGAGCCGGCCAAGGCAAACCCGGCTCCCGCGCAGGCCCCCATCTCCAAATCGACGCAGACGGTCAAGGAGCACGAGAAGCGCTTCGCCCTGTCCGACCTCAACCCGCTGCCGCACCTGCCCGATGCCGTGCGCCGGCCGTTCAGCTATGCCGGCACCAAGATCTCGGGCTGGATCGATCGCTTCTGAGCCGAGGCTCAGAGGCCTTCGAGGTAGAGGCGGCCCAGCAGCGGCCCGAAGTAGATCGGCAGCGTCGCGCTGGTCACGGGATCGAACCTCGCGTCCAGGTCGCGGCTGAGATCGCCGACGAGCTTGGTCTCGATGTCGGCGCCGGCGAGCTTGCCGAGATCCGACAGGGCGTCGAGCTTGGCGAGGCTGCGGAGCGGCGCAGCCTCGTTTCGCTGACTGCCGTTCTGCTGCTTGCGAACCGCGATTCCCATGGTGACGCCCTACCCGACCTAACCCTGACGAAGCCTGAGCCGGAATGGTTAACGACGACTTAAGGTTAAGTCGTCATTGCATTATTTCGTTCTTGCGCGTGATCTCAGCCGCAAGCGTCGGCCATGCCGGGACCGGTCGGCTCGTCGGCCATGCGCTCGTGCCGGATGCGCCGCGTACGCATCGTCACCAGTTCCTCGGCGATCGTCGGGTGGACCGCGCAGGTCCGATCGAAGTCCGACTTGCTCAGGCCCGCCTTGACGGCGATGCCGAACAGCTGCGCCATCTCGCCGGCGCCCTCGCCGAGCACGTGGATGCCGAGCAGCGCATCGGTGCGGCCGTCGACGACCAGCTTCATCACCACCTTCTCGTCGCTGCCGGACAGGGCGTCGTACATCGGCTTGAACGAGGCGGCGTAGATGTCGACGCAAGCGTGCCGCGCCTTGGCCTCCTCCTCCGTCAGGCCCACGGTGCCGATCTCGGGCGTGGTGAAGACCGCGGTGGGGATCGTGGCATGGTCGGCGGCATGGTCGATGCCGCCGAAGACGGAGTCGGCGAAGGCTTGACCCTCGCGGATCGCCACGGGGGTCAGCGCCACCCGGTCGGTGACGTCGCCGACGGCGTAGATCGACGGCACCGAGGAGCGCGAGGCGGCATCGACCTTGACCTCGCCCTTGTCGCCCAGCGCAACACCGGCCTCCGCCAGCCCGAGCCCCTTCGTGCTCGGGTGACGCCCGGTGGCGAGCAGCACCTGGTCGGCATCGAGCCGAGTGCCATCGCGCAGCGTGACCGTAAGACCATCAGCACACCGCTCGATCCGCTCGAGCTGCGCCTGCATCAGGAAACGTACTCCGGCTTGGGTCAACGCATCCCGCACGCCGTCGCGCATGTCCTCGTCGAAGCCGCGCAGCACGTTGGCGCCGCGGTTGATGAGCGCCACCTGCGAACCGAGCCGGGTGAAGATCGAGGCGAACTCCATGCCGATGTAGCCGCTGCCGACGATCACCAGTCGGCGCGGGAAGACGGGAAGGTCGAAGATGACTTCGGAGGAGATCGCCAGCTCGTGGCCTGGCAGCGCGGCGGGGATCGCAGGCTCGCCGCCGGTCGCGACGAGGATGGTTCCGGCAGTGACGACCGTGCCGTCGCCGAGACGGACCTCGTGCGGTCCGGCGACCGTGGCGTGCGTCTCGTGGATACCGACACCCGCCTTCTTCAGGTTGGCGAGATAGATGCCGGACAGGCGGCTGATCTCGCGCTCCTTGCCCTCGACCAGCGTGCGCCAATCGAACGTCGGCGCCTGCGGGATCGTCCAGCCGAAGCCGGCGGCACCGTCGAAGGCGTCGCGGAACCGGCTGGCATAGACCATCAGCTTCTTCGGCACGCAGCCGCGAATCACGCAGGTACCGCCGAAGCGATACGCTTCCGCGATCTGCACCCGGGCGCCGTGCTGCGCGGCGACGCGCGCCGCGCGGGTGCCGCCCGAGCCGGCACCAACGACGAAGAGATCGCAGTCGTGCTCGACGTCGTGCCGGGAGCTGGTCAAGTCGGGTTCGTCACAGGTCGTGACCCTTTTTCTTCATTTCCTGGCGGACGCGCTCCATCATGTTGATGGAGATCTTCTGCTGCCACGCCTGCATACCCGATACCAGCTGATTGAGGAAAAGCGGCTGCGCCCCGACGTAGCGCTTGCCCGCGTCCGAGTCGAAGAAGGCGAGGATGGTGTCGATGTCCTTCTCCGAGAGCAGCGATGCGTAGATGCGGGCGGACTGGTCGACCATCTCGTCGGACTGTCGGTCGAACTCGCCCCGCAGCTGGTTCAGCACCAGGATCATGTCCGGCACCAGCTCGGGGTGCGCCTGCGTCAGCGTATTGCCGATCTGGTCCATGAACTCGGGCACGATGATCTGGAACGAGCGAGAGATGCCCGTCGACAGGATCAGCTGGCGTGCCTTGGCGACGTGATCGGCCGACGGGGGCGGCCCCTGGACGAGGCCGGCACTGGCCTGCGCCGGGCCGACGCCGGCGGTGGGAATGGTCTGCGCGACCTGCTCGCCCGGAGGGCGTGGCGGCGGCGACTGCGCGTCGGCCTGTCGCCCGAAGGCCGCCACTGCGAGCAGCATCGAAGCGACGAAGACGATCCTGCCGCCGCGGAAGCGATCCGGCCCACTCACGATGGCACGCTCCGCGAAACGCTTGGCTGGATGGGGTCTCTCATCGCGGCTCGGCAGATCATGAAACGGCGGCAATTATCGGACGTCGGGATGGCCGAGGCTTGTTACGGTGCCGTCGGGGTTGCCCGACAGGATCACGCCGGCGATGCCGAGGAACAGCCCGTGCTCGACGACGCCGGGCACGGCGGCGAGCCCCGCGGCGAGGGCCTCGGGGTTCGGGATCGCGCCGAAGCGGCAGTCCAGGATGAGATGGCCGCCATCCGTGAGGAAGGGCTCGCCGTCGCGGCGACGCAGCGCGATCTCACCGTCGCAGCCGCTCCGCGCCGCCGCCCGCTCGACGGCGAGGCGGGTCGCGCCGAGCCCGAAGCGGTTGACCTCTACCGGAAGGGGAAAGCGGCCGAGCACGTCCGCAGCCTTGCTCGCATCGGCGATGACGAGCATGCGTCGCGAGGCGCAGGCGACGATCTTCTCGCGTAGCAGCGCCCCGCCGCCACCCTTGATGAGGCGCAGCGAGGGATCGTACTCGTCGGCGCCGTCGATCGTCAGGTCGAGTTCGGGCATCTCGTCAAGCGTGGCGAGCGCGATGCCGAGGTCGCGCGCCTGCTCGGCCGTGCGCTCGGAAGTCGGGACGCCGGTGACGCGCAGGCCCGCCGCGACCCGGTCGCCGAGCAGAGCGACGAAGATGGCGGCCGTCGAGCCGGTGCCCAGTCCGAGGCGCATGCCGTCGCGCACATGGTCGAGCGCGGCGGCGGCGGCGGCGTGCTTCGCGCACTCCTGCGCCGTCACCGGCGGCGCTTGTCGGTCTGGCTGCATGCTCATCGAATCGACCATTGCTCCCGGAGCATCGTGTCGCGCCGCGCGGACAGTCCGATGCCTTGGCGCTACCTGTTGGGCGGCGTGCACACCACCGTCTCGTTCAACACGTAGCAGATCGACATCGCGCCGGTCCGCAGGTCGACGCGCCATACTCCGCCCTCGCCCTGGTGGCGCGAGGCGACGAGGGCGTAGTCGCTCGACCCCTGTGGCCCGGCACCCTTGCCGGGAGGATAGCAGAGGGTGACGCCGACCAGCGTTCCTTCGGGCAGGCCGAACTGGCAGGCGCCGACCTCGCCGGTTGCCTTGTCCAGGCGGAAGATGCGATTGAGGTCGATCTGCGGCGCAGCGAGGAAGTCGTATGAGCCGGCGGCGGAAGCCGGCGACCCCGTAGCGAATGCGGTGGCGAGGAGCACGGCGGCCGCCACGGGGCGTGCGGTTGGGAGCATGGGATTCTCGTGAAGATTCGCCCCTTCCTACAGGGTCGCGCGGAGGAGCAAAACGTCGGAGACGGCTCTTGTCGTCAGCGCGAGGTGAAGCGCGCGACGATTCGGGCGAGAGGAGGGCGCACGACCAGGCTCGCGCGGTAGCCGGCCTCGAGCAGCGACATCATTCCCGGAAGGTCAGCGCAACGCGCCAGCCAGCGCCAGCCGCGCAGCTGCCGCCATACGACGACGAAGCCGGCGGCGCCCGACACGAGTCGGCCGTCGGGCAGGCGGACGTGGAAGCGCGCTCCGGCAGCTGTGCGATCAAGGCCGGAGGCCATCTCGCTCGCGGGATCGGCGACATCGACGAAGCGGAGGTTTCGAGCACCGTCCCGGCGCCGGTAGAGGGCGATCTCGCGCCGACACAGGGGGCAGGCGCCGTCGTGGTAGAGGGTCAGCCGATCGTCACGTTGCAGCTGGCAAGCGATGGTGTCCAGGGGCGGACTGGCCGCTGCGCCCGTAAACTGTTGATGTAGCACGATTTCCACCACGTCACTTGTCGCCATGTTACACAGGCTTGTTACACAGGGCAACGCGCGGCGAGGGTAACGGGAGACGATCCTCCGACCGCCTCCCCTCTGTCTTTCATTGAGTCCGCCTCGAAGTGCGGGTGGTCCTTGTTGCGCAACCAGTCCCCGCCCCAGGCAATCTTCTTGCTCAGCGTGGCGGCGGCGCCGATGGCGTTCTGCTCGGCTTGGTCGAAGATGAAGTGGCCGTTCTCATCCAGGGACTGCACATCCAACGACTTGCCGGAGGTGTGCTTGAACTCCTGTTGCGCGAACTTCTGCGAGTACGCCGGGAGAGACCCCGACTGCGGCTTGGAGGCATAGGAGCTGGGCGCCCACCATCGCCTCATCCTTTGCGCCCGCTTCCTGCGCCTCGGTCGAGGCATTTTCCAGGTTCATCGCCACCGCCGTCGCCAGCATCTCGATGTGCCCGATCTCCTCGGTCGCGGTGTGCATCAGCATGTCGCGATACTTCGTGCTGGGGCCGCGCGAGTTCCAGAACTGGAACATGTACTGCATGCACACGCGGATCTCGCCCTCCACGCCGCAGATTGCCTGCTGCAGCATCCGCGCGAACATCGGGTCCGGCTTCTCCACCTTGACGGGATATTGTAGCTGCTTGACGTGGTAGACTATTGTCGATCCCCGCTCGCACGGTCCCGAGCAGATCGATGAGGCCGGCGGATGTCGTAATGCCGGATTAGGTTTTTCCGACCTGTGGGCTGGAACAATCGCCATTGGTACGATAACCGACGAAGCGATCGTTTTTAAATTCGCGTATCGTGGCGAGATTGACAATAGGTATTTACCTGATGCATTTTCAGACCGTCCCAATTTCATCAGTTTGATCTGCGGATACCAGATCAAAGGATGACGATGAGACAATGACTTGCATGTAAGATGCGTGCTTTGAGAACGTGGTTTCTTCAAGTGCTTTTTGCAACTCATAACGATCTTCTACAAGAACAGGCAGTTCAGGCATCCTCATGACATCATCCCAGACCATCCTTTCCATCACGGCTTTGATCATGACGGCAGGTGGTCTCCTCATCCTGTTGATCGGCAAACATCGCACCCCGACCGAGCAATTCCAGTCGATGTGCCACGGCATCGTGCCGCTGATCGCGGCCTGCTCCTACTTCGCGATGGCAACCGGCCAGGGCGCCGTTCTCCTGCCGATCACCGACGGATCGGCCGCAACCGGCGCCACTCGCATCTTCTACTACGCCCGCTACGTCGATTGGACCTTCACCACGCCATTGCTGCTGCTCACCCTGTCTATGACGGCGATGCACAACGGACCGAAGCGGGCGGGCACCATCCTCGGCGTGATCCTCGCCGACGTGATGATGATCGTCACCGCCTTCGCCTTCGGGGCGTCGGAGACTCCGGGGACGAAGTGGACGTGGTTCATCGTCTCCTGCGCCGCCTTCCTCGGCGTGTACTACGTCCTTTTCGTGCCGCACATGCAGGCCAACGCCAGTGAGCGCGACGATGTCCAGAGCACCTACAAGCGCAATGCCGCTATTCTGTCGATTGTCTGGTTGATCTATCCCTTCATCCTCGCCGTCGCTCCCGATGGCGCCGGTATCATCAGCGACTCGGCGGCCGTTCTCGGCATCGCCATCATTGATGTTGTGGCCAAGGTCGTCTACGGGCTGCTGGCGGTGGTGGAGGATACCAAGGCGACGGACAAAGACCTCGTCGAAGACCCGACAATGGGAAAGGTGTCGCCGCGACGCTCCGCCTTGGCTGGGGCCTAGGCGACGCGGGTGCGACCGCTGCTGCTCGGCGTGACGCCGGTGGCCTCGATCGTTTTGCTGTCACACCACATGCAGGTGCTGGCGGCTTTGCTCGCCATCATCGTCCTCGGCGTACCGCATGGTGCGCTCGACGGCGAGTTGGCCCGCACCATCCTTCGGCCGCGACTAGGCAGGGCGTGGTTCCCGATCTTCGCCCTGCCGTACCTCGCCCTTTCCATGCTCGTGCTCGTCGCATGGCACGTCGCACCGATTGTCACCCTGGCTGCCTTCCTTGCGGCATCGGTCTGGCATTTCGGCTCGGAGGACGCCGCCGGTGGCAGCCTGGCCGACAAACTCGTGAGCGGCGGCATGCCTGTCGCCGTCCCGATGCTGGCCCACCGAGCCGACACCGTCGCGCTGTTCACGACGATCATTGGCAGGCCGCTTGCCGGTTTCGCGTCTTGGTGGACCGTCGCCGCGCTTGCCTGGACCTTGCTCGCCGTCGTCTGGACGGTGCGATCGATGCTCACGCAGCAGTGGCGCCAGGTGGGCGAGCTGGGATTGCTTCTCGGCGGGTTCCTGCTCCTACCTCCCCTGACAGCCTTCGCGCTGTACTTCATCGCCGTCCACGCCCCGAACCACATGGCGGCGCTGATTGCCGACAAGCGCGCCGCCCGCATTCGTGATGTTCGATCGGCATGGTGGCTGGCTCTGCCGGTCACGGGACTGACGGTGCTGCTCGGAGTTGCGCTCTGGCCGCTCTACGGCGGGCCAGTCGTACCCCGCCTCCTCGCCGTGACGATTCAGGGCCTCGCGGCCTTGACTCTGCCGCACATGCTCCAGAGCGCTTGGTTCGACCGGTGCTCCAGATCGGCGCCGTGGACGTCACGATATCTCACGATACAAAAGGCGGTGTGCCACTGAGCCCAATAATGCACTGCAGAATGCTCGGATGGCAATCGTATTGCGCGTTCTACCAATATCATTCTTGCTGAAAGCAAGTAAATCCGAGATTAGTTTGTTCCTTAAAATAGGAATTAAATATCAAATAAATTTGTATATCTTTGATCGATATCCGCATGAACGGGATGCCGTCGCGCTCCCCCACGTCCTCCCGCCGGAGGTGGCAAACCTCGGCGATGCGCGAGCCGGTGTGGGCGCAAAGGATCGGTGCCCACCGCTTTGCCGAGACCAAGTGCTCGCCTTCGCGGGTCGCCGGGTTGGCCGAGGGCTTCGGCTGATAGGCGCGCGACGCCGCGATGATCGCCTCGGCCTCGGCGGTGCTGAAGCCGCGATCACGGGCTTGCTCCTTCCGCCCGAGCCGCACCTTGACGAATGCCGCCGGGTTGCTCGCGAGCTGATCTTGCTCGACGGCATAGCCGAGCACGGTGCGGACGGACGCGAGGTCAACGTCGCGGATCGTGCGCTCGGCGAGGCCGGCGTCCCGGAGATGGTTGAGCCATCGTTGCAGGTCAGCTTTGGTTAGCTGCCGGGCATCGTCATGACCGAGGAAGGCGATAAGGCGCTTGAAGCACGGACGCCATCGCTTGCCGGCCTCGGCGCCAACGCCTGACCTGGCGCGCATCGCGAGGTAGCTGTCGAGCAAGCCTTCGATCGACACGGGCGGCAGCTCGGCGGATTGCTCGACGGGCTCGGTCAAGAGGCGGAACGCCGGCTTGCTGTTCCAATTGCCGCGGTCGCGCTCGCGGGTCCGTTCCATCGCCTCGATTTGCGAGGTCGCCAGGGCCGACGCCAGGTCGAGGTAGGCCTGGGTCGCCGGATCGGGCTGATCCCTGCCCTGGCGTCCGCAAGCCTCATACACGGCCCATCCGATCGTCGCTTGCACGAAGCCCTCGGCGCGTTCCTCGGCCGTGACGTAGCCGGCGGCGATCTTGCGGAGCGCCCGGAGGTAGGCGCCGGAGAAGTGCTCGTTGAAGCCGGTCGAGGCGGGACGTCCGGGATCGCCGCCGAGGTCGATCCGTTCATCCGTCGCCAGCTCGGCCGCGTAGTGATCGTGAACGGCCCGGCGGATCGCCACGGGCGGCAGCACCGGCTTCACGCCGCGTCTGGCGTCATCGATGATGGACTTGAGGCCGGCGATGGCGCCAGACAGCTTCCACAGAGCGGCGGCGCGATCGGCGCCTAGCGGCTCCAGCAGCTCGCCCTTGCCGATGATCGGGACCAGCGCCGCGGGGACCGCGATGCGGGCGCGGTAGCGCCCATCCTTCAACTGAAGGTGCCGAACCGCCTTGGCTTGTTTCCCCATCCACCGCGCCCATTCTGTACCGGACTTTGTACCGAAAGGCTGGGCGTAACAGCTTGAAAAAGCAAGAACTTCTAGCGTTGTCAGATGGTTACGATGGTGCTGCGAGAGAGGATTGAACTCTCGACCTCTCCATTACCAATGGAGTGCTCTACCACTGAGCTACCGCAGCATGCGCCGCGAACCGCTGGGGCTGGACCAAGGGCAGGACGGGCGCCGGTTATGTGCCATAGCCCACCGGGGGTGACAAGCGCCCTAACCTAGCGGCGCGTTGAGAATCCAGCGGTGGCCGAAGGGATCGCGGAAGGTCGCGAGGCGGGTGCCCCAGAACGAGTTGGTCGGCGCCGTCTCCGCCTTGCCGCCGAGGTTGGTCGCCTTGGCGAAGATCTCGTCGACCCGCGCCGCCGCCGGCAACTCCAGGCTGATCGACACGGTCACCGGCTCGCCGGGGATGCCGACCCGCGTCTGGCCGAACTCGGGAAAGGCGTCGGCGAGCATCAGCGAGCCGCCGTTGATCTTCAGTTCGCAGTGCATGATCCGCATGCCGTCGAGCGCCGGCATGAAGGCCACCTGCTCGGCGCCGAACACCGACTTGTAGAAGCCGATCGCCGCCAGCGCGGGCGAGACCGTGAGGTAGGGCGCGACGGCGGGGCGCATCGAGAACTGTTCCTGGGGAGGCACGGTCGCGGAGATCGCTCGAGGATCGGTGCGCATCCTTCGCAGATCGATCCTGCCTTGAAAAGGGACCGTCCCGCCCTGCCGGCGGGCACCCTTTCCTCGCCGCTCGGTTGCGCGTAGGACGGGTCCGCCCATCTCAGCCGGGCCACCGGCAGAGACCCCAACCGGACGGTTCGGTATGCCGCGCACGCTGTACGACAAGATCTTCACCGACCATCTGATCGAGCGCCAGGCCGACGGCACCGCCCTCCTCCACGTCGATCGCCACCTCGTGCACGAGGTGACGAGCCCCCAGGCCTTCGAAGGCCTGCGCATGGCCGGGCGCAGGGTGCGCTCGCCCGAGCGCACGCTCGCCGTGGTCGATCACAACGTGCCGACCTCCGACCGCTCGAAAGGCATCGACGATGCCGAGAGCCGCGTGCAGATCGAGACGTTGGCCGCCAACGTCGCAGAATTCGGCATCGAGTATTTCGACCAGCACGATCCGCGGCAAGGCATCGTGCACATGATCGGGCCGGAGCAGGGCTTCACCCTGCCGGGTTCGACGATCGTCTGCGGCGACTCTCACACCTCCACTCACGGCGCCTTTGGGGCGCTGGCCTGGGGCATCGGCACGAGCGAGGTCGAGCACGTGCTCGCCACGCAGACGCTGCTGGTCAGGAAGGCGAAGAACATGCGCGTCCTCGTCGAGGGCGAGGCCGGGCCGGGAGTGACGGCCAAGGACATCATCCTCGCCATCATCGGCGAGATCGGCACCGCGGGCGGCACCGGCCACGTCATCGAATACGCGGGGTCGGCGATCCGCGCCCTCTCGCTCGAAGGCCGGATGACGATCTGCAACATGTCGATCGAGGGCGGCGCCCGTGCCGGCATGGTGGCGCCGGACGAGAAGACTTTTGCCTATCTCGAAGGCAGGCCGCGCGCGCCGACGGGCGAGGCGTGGCACCGCGCCGTCGAGGCGTGGCGCGGGCTGTACTCCGACGAGGGAGCGCACTTCGACCGCGAGGTGCGGCTCGACGCAGGCAGCCTGTCGCCGATCGTCTCCTGGGGCACCAGCCCTCAGGACGTCGTCACCGTGGCCGGCCGTGTGCCGCGCGTCGAGGACACGAGCGACGAAATGAAGCGGGCCTCGATCCGCCGGGCCCTCGCCTACATGGGGTTGGAGGGCGGGGAGCGGATCACCGACATCGCCCTGGACAGGGTGTTCATCGGCTCCTGCACCAACGCGCGCATCGAGGACCTGCGCGCGGCGGCGGCGATCGTCTCCGGCCGCAAGGTGGCCAGCCAAGTCGAGGCGATGGTGGTGCCGGGCTCAGGGCTGGTGAAGGCCCAGGCCGAGGCGGAGGGGCTTCACCGCGTCTTCCTCGACGCCGGCTTCGAGTGGCGCGAGCCCGGCTGCTCGATGTGCCTCGGCATGAATCCCGACAAGCTGCGTCCCGAGCAGCGTTGCGCCTCGACCTCCAACCGCAACTTCGAGGGGCGGCAGGGGCCGCGAGGCCGGACGCACCTCGTCTCGCCGCAGATGGCGGCGGCGGCGGCGATCGCCGGGCGATTCGTGGATGTCAGGGAGTGGCGGTAGGGGCGCCAAGCTGGATCAGTCCCGAACTTTGGTGGAGCGGGTCGCGGGTGAAGCTGCTCGCCTCCTTTGTCCAAGCCCGGCAGATCGCTTCGTAGGGCGCCAGGCCCTTCAGCGTCTTCAGCCGCCGGGCCTAGGTGTCGGCGTTGACGAAGCGCGCCAAGCGTAGCCGAAAGTGGTCATGGTCCTCCCAAGCCGGGCTGGCGCTTATTGCATCGCGCAAAGGGGATGTCGCGGAGATAGGAGCAGCGCATCCGCTGTAGCACGTTGCCGCCGAGGCGGCGTGGCGGCCTCAGCTGTGTGCGGTGTAGAGCCAGCAGGCCGCCCCCATGGTGACGCCGAGCGGCCCCATATGCGCGCCCAGCCGCTCGCACAGGATCGCCTCCGCGGCGGCGCGTCTCGGAAGCTCGGCCTCGCGGATGATGTGGCCGGCCGGGCCATGCTCGGCCAGCAGCGCCGCGGCGGCCTCGACGTCGGCGCCGAGGGTCAGGGCACGATCGACGACCATCCTCTCGACGCCGCGGAAACCGGCCGCGACGAGCAGGCGGCAGGTCGCCTCGCCGTCGCCGAGGGCGAAGGGCCCCGGTCCGTCGTCCTCGGCCGGTGCTGGCTCGTCGGGCTCGGCGAGCCAGTCGGCCGGCGCATGCATCCATTCCACCTCCTCCCGCCGCCGCCAAGTCAGGAAGGCGATGCGGCCGCCTGGCTTCAGCGCGCGGCGAAGGTTGGCGAAAGCGGACACGCGTTCGGCGAAGAACATCACGCCGAAGCGCGACAGCAGGAGGTCGCGATCGCCGGCGAAGGGATGGGTGGAGGCGTCCGCCCGGCACCACGCGATCGGCGCGGCGCCGTCGAGACCCGCGGCGCGTGCCCGGCCATGGGCCAGCATCGGCGCCGACACGTCGACCGCGAGGAGGTCCCCTCGCGG
>CALMRL010000544.1 GCA_937873345.1 uncultured Beijerinckiaceae bacterium
CCCCCGCGCGCTTCTTCACGAGGCCTCCCGGCTCGACCGAGCCGTCGGGCGAGACGCTGGACAGGCTGGCGCAGCGCATCGTCGCCGCGCATGTCCCGGGCCGCGGGCTGCATATCCTCGGCACCGGCATCGGCGACGGGTCCGAGGCCGCCGACCGGCTCGTTGCCCTCGCACGGACACTGTCCGAGCGGGGACGGGCCCTCATCGTCGATCTCGGCACCACGCCGGCGAGGCTCGCCGCGCTCGCCCAGGTCGGGCCGGGGCATCGTGACGTCGTCGCGCTCCCCGGCCTGTCGGAGGTGCTTGCCGGCGATGCCTCCTTCGCCGAGGTGATCCACCGCGATCGGGCCTCGCGCCTGCATTTCATCCCCACCGGCGCGATCGAGGCCGATTTCCGCGATTTCGACCTGATCCTCGACGCGCTGTCGCAAACCTACGACTTCATCGTGCTTCTCACGCCATCCTATCCCCGTTCGGAGATCGCCCGCGTGATGGCGCCCTATGCCGACGTCGTCGTGCTCGCGGCGACGGCGGCGTCGGACACCTCCGCGCTGCGGGCGCTGGAGACGGAGATGATCGAGGCTGGGGCGCGTGACGTGCTGACGATCGACCACGTCGCACCCGCTCGCGAGGTGGCTTGAGGCACCAATGCGATGTCCCCGGGCGCGGGCCTGATACGCTGCGCGACGTTGCGGAGGTCGGACGGTCCCGAGCGGCCCGCCCGACCAGATCAGGCCGGACCTCCTCGACAGCTCTGATCCGAAACGGCCTCAGCTCATCGTGCGACGCAGCCGCAGGGCGAGGGCATGGAGGCGGGGGTCGCGCTTGATCCGCCGCTTCGTCGCCCGACGCATCCTCAGCATCAGGGCATATCCCCGGCCGATCGGCGACATTGGTACCACCACGTCGAAGAGCGCGATCGCCTCGTCGCAGAGCGCCGCCTTGTAGCGCGCTTCGCCGATGCCGAGGTCGAACCGCCCGATGCCGCGCGCGCAGCAATGCGCGATGAGGCGCATCAGGAGCAGGTCGCCGGGACTCACGCGGGCGATCGCCTCGTCGGGGTCGAAGGCGTTGAACATGCCGCTCCAATGCCCGCCGTGCACGCCGCCGCCATAGACGGCGATGATGCGATCATCGAGGGTCAGCGCGTGCAGCTCGATCGTCCCGGCGGCCGTCGTCTGCTCGATGAAGCCGCGCATTTCCGGAGCCTCGAAGTCCGATGCGATGCCGCGTGCCCGCAACCGTAGGCTCTTGTGCGCGATCACGGCGTCGATGACGCGGGTGCGCTCGATGGCGGTCGTCGCGACGACGTGGCGGACCTCGCCCATGCCGGCGAGCTTCGCCTCCTTCTTCCGCAGCTTCTTGCGCGCATCCTTCGACAGCTTGGCGGCGAACAGCTGCTCCGCATCGGAGGGCAGGGCGGTGCCGTAGGCCGCGCTGGGGCTCGGGCCATGCGGCAGGGCGATGAAGGGGTTCGGCGCGCCGGCGAAGACGGTGGGCTGGTTCGGCAGGGCGAAGACATCGGGGGCGCCGAGCGCTCTCGCCGCCGAGCGGAGTAGGCGCAGCAGGTCGGCGGCGCTCCAGTCCTGCGAGCGGCGGAGCAGGGCCATCGGCAGGTTGGCGTCGCGCCCGCCGAGCCAGCCCGCGACCGTGACGCCGCGGCTTCGCGTGATGCCGAGAAGAAGCAGGGCGACGGGACGGTCGTCCTCGTCGCGGGCCATGATGAAACGGGGCAGCACCCCGGCGCGCGCCCCGAGCGTCGCGATCCAGGGCAGGATGAAGCCGCGCGTCTGGTAGATCGAGCAGGGCGCGCAAGCCTCCAGCTCGGCCCAGTCCCGGACAACCGCGGCGGCGTCGGCGTGCGCGGTGACGGTCGCGAAGGGCGAAGACGGCGCCGCGGCGATCGACGCGTCGCGGTCGGGCAGGGCGAGGGACGGCATCGACATCGCGCCGAGGCTAGCAACCAAACCTCAAGGCAGGCTTGCGAGACTTGGTCAAAGCGCCTTCAACGCCGGCCCTCCGGCAGGATCGCCCGATGCTCTTCCGCAAGTCGCAGCTGATCGGCGCCGGCTTCGCCGCCTTCCGGGCGACCGGCCTGCACAGGGGCCTCGCACCGCTGACCCGCGGGCGCGGCGCCATTCTCACCCTGCACCACGTCCGTCCGGCGGCGCCGCGCGACGGCTTCGCGCCCAATGCTCTTCTGGAGATCGAGCCGGCGTTCCTCGACGCGGCGCTCGCGCGCATCCGGACGCTCGGCTTCGATCTCGTTTCGCTGGAGGAGGTGGTGCGGCGGCTCGGGGATGCCGGCGCTCGCCCAGCCGTCGCGCTGACCTTCGACGACGGCTACCGCGACCTCATCGAACACGCCCTGCCGGTGCTGCGCCGCCACCGCGCGCCCTTCACCGCCTTCGTCACGGCGGGGTTCGCCGACCGCAGCGCCAGGCTGTGGTGGGTCGAGCTGGAGGAGGCCGTACGGGCGAGCACGCGTTTGCGGGTCGGCATCGGGGACGAGATGGTCGACCTGCCGAGCGCCGGCGCGGCTGAAAAGACGCGTGCCTATAAAGCTCTGTACTGGCGTCTTCGCGCCGGGCCGGAGGAACGCCTGTTGGCAGTCATCGCCGAGCTGGCGGGCGAGGCCGCCCTCGATCCCGCGGGGCTGGTCAGGGAGCGTTGCCTCGACTGGGATGGCGTGCGCTCCTTGGCTGCCGAGCCGCTCTGCACCCTCGGCGCCCACACCCGCACGCATCCGATGCTCGCCAAGCACGACGCCGCCTTTGCCCGCCATGAGATGGCGGAGAGCCGCCGCAGGCTGGCGGAGGAGACCGGCTCGCCCGCGCGCTTCTTCAGCTATCCCGTCGGGGATCCGACCTCCGCCGGTCCCCGCGAATTCGCGATCGCCGCCGAACTCGGCTTCGCCGCCGCGGTGACCACGCGGCCGGGCATGCTGTTTCCCGCCCACGCGGCCTCGCCGATGGCGTTGCCGCGTGTCTCCTTGAATGGCGGGTGGCAGAGCCTCGCCTGCCTCGACGTGCTGCTGTCGGGTACGCCCTTCGCCATCTGGAACCGCGGCCGGCTGGTGGCCTGACGCCTACTCCATCGTTGCGTCGGGCCGCTCCATCCAGCGGATCAACGGCATCATCGGCAGCACCCACCCCATGCCGATCACGGCGTAGTACAGCCATTGCAGCAGGTCGGGGGCACCGAGCACGAAGCGCGCCTGGGCCAGTGCCATCGCCATCAGCGCGTAGGTGGTGACGAAGGCGAGCATGGCGGCGACGCCGACCAGCTTGCGGGCGCGACGTTTCATCCTGATCCCTCGCGATCGGGGCAGTCAGCGCGTTAGGTCACAGGCCGAGCGCTGGACTCCGGCCGTCCTCAGATCCTATCTCCCGGACAAGCGGCCGGCAATGCCGGTCTCCGCCACCCTCCGGACGCCCGAGTTCCCGCATGACGGATGCCGTCGCGTCGCCGCTGGCGACCTATCGTCGATCAGGCGCCCTGGCAGCG
This sequence comes from uncultured Beijerinckiaceae bacterium, assembly GCA_937873345.1. Classification (GTDB taxonomy): domain Bacteria; phylum Pseudomonadota; class Alphaproteobacteria; order Rhizobiales; family Beijerinckiaceae; genus RH-AL1. Next base: position 3,508 of record CALMRL010000544.1, read on the forward strand.
CGGCCAAGCCGCCTCGTTGCCGCCTGGCTTTGGTGCCTAGCCGCCACCGTGTTCCTGATGGTGTTCCTCGGCGGCGCCACGCGGCTGACCGAGTCTGGCCTGTCGATCACGGAGTGGAAGCCGGTGACGGGCGTGCTGCCGCCGCTGAACCAGGCCGCCTGGCTCGACGCCTTCGGCAGGTACAAGGCGATCCCGCAATACGCGTCGCTCTTTCCCGACATGACGCTCGGGCACTTCCAGGCGATCTTCCTGATGGAGTGGTTCCACCGGCTCGTCGGGCGCCTGCTCGGCGTCGAGCTGCTGCTTCCGCTCGTCGTCTTCTGGGCGCGCGGCGACCTCACGACGCGCCTCAAGGCGCAAATGCTCGGCATCTTCGCCTTGGGCGGACTGCAGGGTTTCGTCGGCTGGTGGATGGTGTCGTCGGGGCTGAAGGACCGCGTCGAGGTGGCGCAGGAGCGCCTCGCCGTGCATCTTCTGCTGGCATCGCTGACCTTCGCCGCCCTGGTTTGGATCGCCAGCGAGCAGCGCCGCTCCGAAGCGGTCGAGCGCGTCTCGACCCGGCTGCGGTTGCTCGCCACCATCGTCGTCGTCCTGACGCTGGTGCAGATCGGCCTCGGCGCCCTGGTCGCCGGCCTGCGCGCCGGCGCGGCCTACAACACTTGGCCGCTGATGGACGGATACTTGATTCCACCGGCGAGTCTGCTCGGCGCGCTGGAGCCCGGCTGGCGCAATCTCGTCGACAACTTGGCGACGGTGCAGTTCCAGCACCGGATGACGGCCTACCTGTTGCTCGCCACCGTGCTGGTGCAGATAGTCGCGACCCTGCGCGTCCTGCCGGGCAGCGGCGCCGCGCGGCGATCGATCGCGCTCGCCGGCTTGGTCGCAACCCAGGCGACGATCGGCATCGTCACCCTCCTCTACGCCGTGCCGATCGCCGCCGGCCTGCTGCATCAGCTCTTCGCGATGGTGGTGCTGGCGATGGCCATCGTTCACCGCCAGCGCCTCGGCGGTCCCATCGAAGCCGTGCGGCTGCCCGGCCGTGCAATCCGCGCCTGATCCGCTCCACACGACCGATGCGCGAGGCTTGGCGCCGCCTTGCGCCGAGGCTGCTGGAGTGTGGAGCAGGTCGGCAGACTAGCACCATCACGCCGGCGCGCAGGGCGTCGACGTCGAAGGGCATCCAGTCCGGGCCAGGTGAGCGGCCGTCGAGCGCCGCGATCCATGCGGCGCCGGCGCTGGTTGTCAGCGATTGAGCCGCGGCGATGCGGGCGGGCCGGGCGCCGTGCGCCTGGGCCGGGTTGGAGCGCGATCAGCCGCTGTTGCGTAGGCCTGCTGCGATGCCGTTGATCGACAGATGGACGCCGCGTCGTACCTCGTCGCGCTTGCTGTCCGCTTCGCCGTCGGCGGCATAGGCGCGCAGCATCTTGAGCAATTCGACCTGCACGTGGTTCATTGGATCGAGATAGGGGAAGCGGTTGCTGATCGACCGCTCCAGAGGCGGATTCGACTGCAGCAGATGCTCCTGCTCCATGATCGCGGAGATCTGGCGCAGCGTCAGCGCGTGCTCGGCCTCGATCGCGGGGAAGATGCGCTCGCGCAGCGATCGGTCCTCCACGAGGTCGGCGTAGCGCGAGGCGACCGCCAGGTTCGACTTGGCCAGCACCATATCCATGTTCGACATCATCGTGCGGAAGAACGGCCAGTCCCGGTACATCCGGCGCAGCAGCGCCATCTCGCCGCCCTCCGCCAACCACTGCCCGACCGCCGAGCCGAAGCCGTACCAGCCCGGCAGCATCACGCGGCACTGCGCCCACGAGAACACCCAGGGGATGGCGCGCAGATCCTCGATCGCTCGGGTCTTCTTGCGCGAGGCCGGCCGGGAGCCGAGGTTCAGCGTCGCGATCTCGGTGATCACCGTCGAGCCCCAGAAGTAGTCGGTGAAGCCCTCCGTCTCGTAGACGAGCTTGCGGTACGCGGCGTAGGCGAGGTCCGACAATCGGCCCATCTCGCGGGGGAAGGCCTCGGGACGGGGCTCGGCCTTCACGTGGATCAGCGAGGCTTCCATCGTCGCCGCGACCATGATGTTGAGGTTGCGCCGGCAGGTCGCCGGATTGGCGTATTTCGAGGCGATCACCTCGCCCTGTTCGGTGATGCGGATCTGACCCGCCACCGCGCCCGGCGGCTGTGCCAGGATGGCGTCGTAGGACGGGCCGCCGCCGCGCCCGACCGAGCCGCCGCGGCCATGGAACAGGCGGATGCCGACGCCGTGCTCGGCGAACACCTCCACCAGCGTGATCTCGGCCTTGTACAGCTCCCAGCCGGAAGTGACGAAGCCGCCGTCCTTGTTCGAGTCGGAGTAGCCGAGCATCACCTCCTGCACCTGGCCGCGCGAGGCGATGATGCGCGACAAGTGCCGGTCCTTGAACACGGCCGCCATGATGGCGCCGCAGGCGCGAAGGTCGTCGATCGTCTCGAACAGAGGGACGAGATTGACGCTGGAGCGCATCTCGCCGTCGATCATCCCGGCCTCCTTGAGGAGGACGGCGAGTTCGAGCAGGTCGGAGACCGATTCCGCCATCGAGATGATCGCGGTGTGGATGATCTTGCGGCCGTAGCGCGCCTGAGCCGCCATGGCGCCATGGAACACGGCGAGTTCGGAACGCGTCTCGTCGGAATAGGTGAGGAAGGGCGAAACGAGGGGGCGCGGCGTGTCGAGTTCGCGGCCAAGCACGGCGCAACGACCTTGCTCGTCGAGGGACAGGTAGGCCGTGCCCGGCGCGATCGCCTCCAGGAGTTCGGCGACCGTGCGCTCGTGCACCGCGGAGTTCTGGCGCAGGTCGATGCTGGCGAGATGGAAGCCGAAGCAATCCACCGCGCGCAACGTCCGCTGCAGCCGGCCGCGGGTGAGGATCGCCGCGCCGTTGCGGGCTAGCGAATCGCGGATCGTCTCGAGGTCCGCCTTCAAACCTCCCGCGTCGGCGTAGGGCGCGACCGCCTTCGCCTTCTTGCCCTCGAAGCGGTCGAGCGTCGCGCGCACGCGCTGGATCAGGCCGTTCAGCGCGCGGCGGTAGGGTTCGTTGCCCTGCTGCTCGCGGCCGTCGTTGCCGGCGTCGGCCAGCGCCTTGAGGGCCGGCGTTACCGTCACGAGATCCTCGGACAGCGGCAGCTCGCGCCGTAGGCTGGTCAGCTCCTCGACGTAGTGCTTCATGATCTTGGTGGCATGCATCAGCGCGGTCTGCGCGAGCACGTCCGCCGTCACGAAGGGGTTGCCGTCGCGGTCACCGCCGATCCACGAACCGAGCCGCAGGAACGAGGGGATCGCCGCGGCTTCGCCGGCGGTCGGCTCACCGTAGGCGTCCACCTGGGTCTCGAGCTTGGTGTACAGGGCCGGCAGCTCGGTCAGCAGAGAGTAGTCGTAGTACGAGAGACCGTTTGCCACCTCGTCGATCACGGTGAGCTTGCGCTTACGCAGCAGGCTGGTCTGCCAAAGCGACAGCACCGCCTCGTAGAGCGAGGCGCGCACCAGCTCGCGGTCTTCGGGCGGCACGTCGTCCTGGTTGTACGCATGGAGGCGGCGGGCGAGCGCGATCTCCCAATCCATGGTCGAGCGGCGCCTGATCTCGGTGGGATGGGCGGTCAACACCGGCGAGATGAAGGCGTGCCCGAAGAAGGTCTGAAGCTCGGCGCGCGTGATCCCGGCCTCCCTGGCGTCGTCGAGCGCGCGCTGCGTGGTGCCGATGCGCGGCCTCGAGCCGGCGAGCGCGTGGGCGCGGGTGCGCCGGCGATGGTGCGCGTCCTCGGCGATGTTGGCGAGGTGGGAGAAATACGAGAAGGAGCGCACAACGAGGAAGGCCTGGTCGGGCGTCAGCGCGGCGAGGATTCCGGTCAGCTCGGCGCGGTCGGCCGGGTCCTGTGTCTTGTGGAAACGAACGGAAACCTGTCGGATCTCCTCGACGATGGCGTAGATCGCCTCGCCCTCCTGATCCCGGATGGTCTCGCCGAGGATGAGGCCGAGCAGCCGCACGTCGTCGCGCAGCGGCCCATCCTTGTCGGCGATGCCGTCGGCGACCTGTCCGATCTCGGCGAATTCGGCGGCTTCCGTCTTCATCGTGGTCACGGGTTGCGCTCCGTCATGCCGGCTTCCCACGGCGGTTCTACCGACGCTTGGCCAATTCCGCTATGCGCGGGAGCATGCGATCGTCGCGCCAGAGCGCCTAGGAAAACCTTTTTGCACGGCGCATCCGCCTTCTTGCGGCGCGGCCGGACGAGCAGCGGCCTTCCCGCTTGCCTGCCCGCGCATGGTCACGCCAGGTGCCGCGGGACGAGGCGCTGCAGCAGCAAGATTAGAGCGGGGTCCATGAACCCGTAGTCGTCCGGGATGTCCAGGCAGATCACCTTGCCGCGGATCGACTTGCGGAAGCGCTTCCGCAGCTTGTTGCGGTGGGCTCGCTCCATCACGAAGATGACGTCGGCCCAGGCGACCATTTCGGCATCCACCGGCGTCACCGCATCGTGGTTCATTCCCGCCGAGGAGACCTCGACGTCCTGCCGAGTCGAGAAGACCTGCTCAGCCGTCGGGCTCCGAAGCCGGTTCTGGCTGCAGAGAAACAGCACGGTCTTCATGCTCGCGATCGGAACAGCATTGATGATCATCCTGTAAGGGATCGAGGCCGGCGGGGCGCGATCGGATCGGCGTCGCCCAGAGGAGATGCGGCTCCTCCGGCGCAGCATCCCGATCCGTGGATGATGCGGTCAAGACGAAACCCGGCCGCCCTCACCGTCCCGTCGAAAGCCGTGGTAAGCGGATTTCCCATGAAGACGATCCTCATCCTGGAGGCCATGGGTTCTTGACCATCATGCTCGACCAGCTCGCCGGCCGCCGC
>CALMRL010000545.1 GCA_937873345.1 uncultured Beijerinckiaceae bacterium
CGATCCTCGATGCCGCGCGGGACTGGATCGCCGCCCGCGTCCGGGGCGGTGGTCTGGGGCAGGGCGGCGGCGTAGGGCAGGGGATGAAGCCCACCGCAGCGAGCCTCGTCCCCTACGCCGACAGCTGGGCCCGCATCGCCGCGGCGGCGCGCGAAAGCGAGGCGCTCAACCTCGACCGGCGCTCGCTGGTCTTCACGATCTTCACCGACCTCGCCGAAGCAGTACGCCAGGCTCGGCAGGCGGCCTGACCGGCGCGCCTCTCCTTGCCGGTGGCGGCGAGGTGTGGGAAGCAGGGCGCGCCGCGTTCCGCGCGCCTCGCCGCAATTCCTGGACGCCATGCCCGACCGGCACTACTACGTCTCCACCGCCGCGCCCTATGCCAACGGCTCGCCCCACATCGGCCATGCCTACGAGCTGATCGCCGCCGACGCGGTCGCCCGCTTCAAGCGGATCGACGGCTTCGACGCGATCCTCGTCTCCTCGATGGACGAGCACGGTCAGAAGATGCAGCAGACCGCCGCTCGCCAGGGCCTCGGCCCGCAGGTGCTCTGCGACCGCACGGCGGCTGAATTCGCGGAGATGGCCGAGCGGCTCGACGCCCGAGTCGACGAGCGCGTCCGCACCACCGAGCCGCGCCACCATCGCAGCTGCCAGGCGATCTGGCGGAGGATGGTGGAGCGCGGCGACATCTATCTTTCCAAATATCCCGGCTGGTACTCTGTGCGTGACGAAGCGTTCTTCGACGAGGCCGAACTGGTCACCGGCCCCGACGGCGCCAAGCGCACGCCGGGCGGCGCCCCGGTCGAGTGGGTGGAAGAGGAAAGCTACTACTTCCGCCTCTCCGCCTACGCCGAGCCGCTGCTCGCGCACTATCGGGCGCACCCCGAGTTCATCGTGCCCGAGCACTACCGCAACGAGGTGGTGGCCTTCGTCGAGCGCGGCCTGCGCGACCTGTCGTTGTCGCGCTCGACCTTCGACTGGGGCGTGCCCGTGCCCGGCGACCCCGCCCACGTCATGTACGTCTGGGTCGATGCGCTGACGAACTATCTCACCGCTGTCGGCTGGCCGGACGACGAGGCGCCACGCTTCTGGCCGCCCGACGCGCAGCTCGTCGGCAAGGACATCACGCGCTTCCACGCCGTGTACTGGCCGGCCTTCCTGCTCTCCGCCGGCCTGCCGCTGCCGCGCCAGATCGTGGTGCACGGCTTCCTCTTCAACAGGGGGGAGAAGATGGGGAAATCCGTCGGCAACGTGATCTCGCCGATGGCGCTCGCCGACACCTACGGCGTCGACCCGCTGCGCTACTTCCTGCTGCGCGAGATCTCCTTCGGCCAGGACGGGTCCTACTCGCACGAGGCGATCGTCGCACGGACGAACGCCGACCTCGCCAACGACCTCGGCAACCTCGCGCAGCGCTCGCTGTCGATGATCGCGAAAAACTGCGGGGGCAGGGTACCGGAGGGAGTCGAGGCGACGACGGCCGACCGCGATATCCTCGATGCGGCGCATGCCCTGCCGGCGAGCGTGCGCATGGCGATGGACGACATCGCGATCCACACGGCCTTGGCCCGCATCTTCAAGCTCGTCGCCGATGCCAACCGATATTTCGCATCCGAGGAGCCCTGGGCCAAGAAGAAGACCGATTCCGCCCGCATGGCGGCCGTGCTGCGCGTCACCGCCGAGGTCGTGCGGATCGTCGCCATCCTCTGCCAGCC
>CALMRL010000546.1 GCA_937873345.1 uncultured Beijerinckiaceae bacterium
GGTGGCGCAGGCCTTCCGTTCGCCGAAGCGTCGATGTCGTGCAAGCCTATGCAGTGCAAGCCTCCGCACGCTCATGATGATCCGGGCGACCGCGCCACCCGCTCCCGTTCGGCGCCCCGCCGGGCGAATGTCCAGGCGTGGCGTGGAGGGCGTTCTTTGGACACCCCGTCGCCCTAGCCTTCAATCTAGCCCAATGTCGGGCGCTGCAGTGGGTCGCGCCAAGGCCGTCGCCGAGCGAGGCCGCGCCTGTGGCACGGAACGCACAGCTCAGGCCGCTTCCTCGCCCGTCTCGGCTCCCTCGGAGCCTTGGCCGAGGCCGTATTCCTTCATCTTGCGGTACAGCGTCGAGCGGCCGATGCCGAGGCGACGCGCCATCGTCGACATCTGACCGCGGTAGTGCGCGAGAGCGAAGCGGATCGCCTCCGCCTCCAGCGTGTCGAGCGGGCGCACCTCGCGGCGCTCGTCGAGAAGGGCGAGCACGTCGGGATCGCGCACTTCGACGCGCACCACCTCGCGCTCGACCGCTGCGGGAGGCGCCGCCGCCAGCGGCGGGATGCGCACGTCGAACCCTGCGACGAGGGCCGCGACCTGCGGGAAGTCGGCGACCGTCAGCTCGTCGCTGTCGGCGAGCACCACGGCGCGGAACACGGTGTTCTCGAGCTGTCGGACGTTGCCCGGCCAGCCGTAGCTGCCCAGCATCGCCAGCGCCTCGGCGGTAGCGCCGCGGATGCGCTTGCCCTCCTCGGCGGCGAAGCGGGCGATGAAGCCGCGGGTCAGCTCGGCGATGTCGTCGAGCCGCGAGCGCAACGGCGGCACGCCGATGGGGAAGACGTTGAGGCGATAGTACAGGTCCTCTCGGAAGCGGCCGCGCTTGACGAGCTCGATCAGGTTCTGGTTCGTCGCCGAGATCAGGCGGATGTCGACCTTCACCGGCCGCTTGCCGCCGACTGGGTCAACCTCGCCCTCCTGGAGGGCGCGCAAGAGCTTGACCTGCGTTTCCAGCGGCAGCTCGCCGACCTCGTCGAGGAACAGCGTGCCGCCATGCGCCTCGACGAACTTGCCCGCGTGCTTCTCGGTCGCGCCGGTGAAGGCGCCCTTCTCGTGGCCGAACAGGATCGACTCGACGAGGTTCTCCGGCAGGGCGCCGCAGTTCACCGTGACGAAGGCGCGGCCGCGGCGGTCCGAGGCGCCCTGGATCGCGCGCGCGACCAGCTCCTTGCCAACGCCGGATTCACCTTCGAGCAGCACGGGGATCGTCGACTTGGCGGCGCGTTCGCCGAGACGCACCACGCGCTCCATCTCGCCCGATCGCCCGGCGAGGTCCTTCAGGGCGAGCGTGCCGGCGGCCCGGCGGCTGAGGCGCCGTACCTCGTCCTCCAGGGCGTTGACGCGTAGCGCGTTCTTGATCGAGGTCTGCAGCCGCTCGGCGCCGACCGGCTTGACCACGAAGTCGACAGCTCCGGCGCGCATCGCGGAGATCACCGCCTCGATCGAGCCGTGCGCGGTCTGCACGATGGTCGGCAGGCCGCGTCCCGCCTCGCGCAGCCTCGTCAGCACCGCCATGCCGTCGAGGTCGGGCATCACCAGATCGAGGATGAGGAGGTCGACCGGCGGCTCGCCGCTGTCGGCGATGCGCCGCAGCGCCGCCTCGCCGCTGTCCGCCG
>CALMRL010000547.1:0-904 GCA_937873345.1 uncultured Beijerinckiaceae bacterium
CGCTTCGTGGAGCTCGGCATCCGCCCCTATTACCTGCACCACGGCGACCTCGCGCCGGGCACCGCGCACCTGCGCGTGCCGCTGGAGGAAGGGCGCGCGCTGGTGCGGGCGTTGCGCGGCCGCGTGTCGGGCCTGTGCCAGCCCACCTACGTGCTCGACATCCCGGGCGGTCACGGCAAGGTGCCGGTCGGGCCCGACTACGTCGGGGACGGGACGGTCACGGACCCTTGGGGCGTGGAGCACGGCTACGGCGGGTGACGCCGGGGCGCAAAGCGTCTCAGCGGCCCCTGTCGGTGCCGGGCAGGTGCTGAGCGTAGTCCTTCTCGCGCGCGACGCGCTCCTCGATCAGCTTGGCATAGGCGGCCTTGGCCTCGGCCGACATCGCGACGCGCTTGCCCTTCAGCGGCTTGCGCTTGGGCGCGCGCTTGAATTGGTCGGTCGGCTCCGGCATGGGCGGTCCCCTTTCGCGATCGCCCTCGTCTAGACCATCGCGGGACCGTGGAGAAGCGCGACCGATCGTGCCGGCTCCGGGCGCCATCTCCGGGCGCCATCTCCGGGCGCCATGTTGCACCGGGGGCCGCCGATGCTAGGCTTTCCCCGCGTCGCGGCGCGAATCGAGGAGGACCCCCATGCCCCGTCTGTTCACGGGCCTCGAGATCCCCTCCGACCTCGCCACCGAGCTGGCGCTGATGCGCGGCGGCCTGACGGGCGCGCGCTGGATCGACGTCGAGGATTACCACCTCACCCTGCGGTTCATCGGCGACATCGATCCCGAGACGGCCGACGCCGTCGACGAGGTGATGGCCGGCATCCGCCGCAAGCCCTTCACGGTGACGCTGGAAGGGCTCGGCTATTTCGGCGGCGACAAGCCGCGCGCCATCGTGGCCAAGGCGCAGCCCTCACC
>CALMRL010000547.1:914-1236 GCA_937873345.1 uncultured Beijerinckiaceae bacterium
GAACTGCAGGCCGAGCAGGAACGCCTGCTGCGCCGCATCGGCATCCCGCCGGAGCCCCGCCGCTTCGTGCCCCACGTGACGCTCGCGCGCATGCGCAACGCGTCCCAGACCGCTGTGGCGCATTACCTCGGCACGCGGGGCTTCCTGACCCGCCGATTCGAGGCCGGGGAGTTCCTGCTCTATTCGTCGCGCGATGCGGTCGGCGGCGGCCCCTACGTGGTCGAGGCCGAATATCCGCTGGCGTGAACCGGGGCTCTGGGCCTGCGGCCGCCCGCGTCGCCGACGCAGAAAGCCCGCCTCCGTCGCGACGGAAGCGGGCTTT
>CALMRL010000548.1 GCA_937873345.1 uncultured Beijerinckiaceae bacterium
AAACGACCCGGATGGAATCCCCACCCCTGCGCCGACGTTCAGCGAAACTGCTCTAAGTCAGCAGAGCGCCCTCCTATCAACGTGCGGGCTCGGCTCCGATCGCCCGAAGTGTCAAACCTCAGCCCTCCCTGGCGCACTCGAGGCATGACAGGGGCGGAGACGCTGGAGCAGGCCGTGGCGGGGTTGCTTGAGGCGGCGATCAGGGCGGTTATCGCGGAAGAACGCGGCTGCATGATCCCGATCGGGCTTGTTGAGGGCAGCAAAGCAACAGGAGCTTGCTCGCGAACTCCGGAAAGACGACGAGGCCTGCGCGAGTAAATTGCAGACGGCTTGAGTCGCTGGTTGGATTGTCCAGAAGCAGGGCGGCTGGTCGGCTATCTTTTGGCGGTTCAACAAGGGTTCGCGGTTCAGGCGCGAGATGGAGCCATGGAAGACAAACTGCTGTATATCAAGGCTGAAGCGATGATCAGCATTGCTGCAAGATAAGTATGACTACCTTGTTGAGCAAGACCCGCTTCTCCAAAGCTCGATTGCTTTCGAGACAGCCAGGACCCTCGCTGTTGGCGCGACGAGGGTTGGCATAGCGTTGGAACCGAGCGCAAGCGAACGTCTGGTTCTTTGCACCTATCGCCGGTGACCGGTCATTCCGGTTTCGGCCAGCCTCCGACATGGCTGTCGGACCTGCTGAGGTCGCCAGCGCTCGGCTGTGATCGAGCGAGGGCTCCATCGCGAGACGCATCGGCTGTGGAGAAAACTGGTAGGAATGGCGGTAGGAACGCTATTCGGCAAACAAGCCAAGGCTCTGTATCTGCTTGGATTGGAGCGGGATCCCTTCGCGCGCTCAATCATCTCGATCGTTGACCGACGCTTCTCCCCAAACCAAAGCCTCCCTTCCCTCCGTTGCAATCGGTGCTGTCGGCGAGCAGACCCAAACTGCTCAGGTCTGCTTGCTCCTGCGTCGCTGCGCCTTCGCCTCCTTCGTGCGGCCCGGCTGCGAGAACGGCGCCGTACGCTTCGCCGCTACCCAGGGTACAAGCCGCAGCGGCATCGGCGCGAGGTGGGCCGTGACAACGGGCAGCTTCAGAATGGTATCGTAGAGCACCTGCAGGTCGTAGCCGTCGCAGTAGCGCTCCGTGGTCTCGCTGTCGCCAGCGTGGCCGAGCAGGTCCATGCGCACCTCCGCGCCGATGCCCTGCTGCTTCAGGTTGTTGCCGAAGCCGCGCCGCGCCGAGTGGCTGCCCGTGCCCTTTGCCGTGATGCCTGCCCTGTCGAGCACGGGGCGAAGTTGGTCGTGGTAGCGGTCGCCCAGCGGCGATTGCGTTGTCGGCGAGTACAGGTCGGGGAACAGCAACTCGTAGCCGAGCGCCTTGATCGCGGCGACGTAGTCCAGGAAGCCGAGCCTGATCAGCTCGGGGTGAATGACGGCCGGGCGCTCGCTCTGCGAGTTCTTCAGCCGCCGGTACTCATTGTCCTTGATCTCGATGTGCAGGATTGTGCCTGCGACGGCGATGACATCCGTGACCAGCGCACCGCAGATCTCCTCTCGCCGCTCGCCGCCATAGGTGAACAGCAGAATGGCGTAGTACAGCGCGCAGTGAAACACGTACTCGCCGGGCACACAGACCGCGTTGCAGTTCTTGCAGCCGGTGAACGGCGGCTGGCGAAACAACGCCTTGCCCTGCTCCGGCCGCATCGTCGGCCGCGCGTCGCGGGCCCGCTTGCGGCGTCCCTGGCTTACGATCAGCCCCTTGAACGTCAACTCGCGCTCGAACTTGACGCCTGCGGCCCGCGCGGCGGCGAGCACCTGGGTCAGCTGGCCCGCCCAGCGCTCCATGGTCGGCTTGTCGACGCCGATTAGCTCTACCTTCTTCGTCTTTCATAGCGCCCGGAGTTCCGCGATGGAGCGGCGCTCGTCGTGCTCGCTCTTGCCATGGTGGACGTAGATCTCGCTCTGCAGCAGCCGAGCGAAGCCGGCGAGGTGCTCCTGCCGCAGCCCGCGCAAGCCGGTGACGCCGTGCTCTTCGGCAAGGTACCTCGCGAACAGGCGGGCGCCTGACAGTACCTGCCGGCCCGTCTTGTCGCCGCCGTTCCGCATCCTGCCCGCGACCAGCCTCTCGGCATGGACGACGATGTCGTCATCGACCTCGGGGTCAGCCTCGGCCGGAACTGCCGCGGGCGGGCACGCTACGGATGCTTTTGCGCTCACCGGAGGCGAGGCGGGCGGTGCAGGCACGAACACGGGTGACGTGGCGGGAGCGGGGGATAGCACGATGGCCTGCTGCCGGGTGAGCGCCTCGAGCAGCGCCGCGTCGTCGGCGAAGATGCCGTCCCACCTGTCGCACGTGTCGGACAGCGCCGCCGCCATGGCGCGAAACTTCGTGGCCTGAGCCAGGCCGATGTTGATCGGGCTCGCCACCGCGCCGACGCCGGCGAGCAAGGCTTCCAGCTTGGCTCGGTGGGTAGGCGCGTCCAGGCTGGAGCGCATTGCGCCGAGCATGTGGCCGATGATCGTGATCCGCTGCTCGCTCAGGCCGGCTTTGACCGACTCGGCTCGGATCGCCCCCGTGACGGCAGCCTTTGCCCCGCCCGTCGCGAGCAGGCGGTAGACGTGCGCCATGTTGTGGTCGGTCTGTCGGCTGTCTTCGACGGTGAAGTCGGGCGCGAGCCGGTCGGCCTGCGCGACACGCTCCAGCCGGGCGAGGTGTGTCCTCGCCACCTGCGCGAACATGCCCCTGAGTTGCTCCGCGCTGAGCCGGTGATCGAAACCGTCCACTTCTCCTGCAGCGCTTGCCATCGCCACCGCTTCTCCATCCAGGACGGCCGCGAGTTGCCGTGCGACCGCTGGCTCCTTCGTGCCCAGGCTGAGAACAAGGTGCGAGCCATTGAGGCTTTTTGACAGCGGCGCCGGCAGGCGGCGACGCCAGTAGTACACGGCGCCGCGTCGCTCGACGTGCGGGATGGACGGCATGGAACGACACCCGATGGCGTCGCCGCCCCGTGCCGCGGGGGGAGTGGCGGGCGCCATGTGCCATAGCGATGTGTCACACTCTAGCCGAAGGGCCCCAGTGCTGGGGTACCCGCTTAGCGGAATCAATGACTTACGAGGAACTGGCTGGGGCGGGAGGATTCGAACCTCCGCGTGGCGGAATCAAAATCCGCTGCCTTACCGCTTGGCGACGCCCCAATGCCGTCGGCGCCGGACCATAGTGCGGCGACTTTCGTGCCGCAACCGGCGGCTCCTACTCCGCGGCGAGCGGCGTCGGCAGTTGCAGCGCGAGCCAGCGGTCGGCTTCGAGCGCCGCCATGCAGCCCATGCCCGCAGCGGTCACCGCCTGGCGCCAAAGATCGTCGGTGACGTCGCCGGCGGCGAACACGCCGGGCACGTTGGTCGCGGTCGAGTTCGGCGGCGTCGCGATGTAGCCGTTGTCCTTGCAGGCGATAGAGGCGCGGAACAACTCGGTCGCCGGCTGATGGCCGATCGCGACGAAGACGCCGTGGGTCGCGACCTCCCGCGTCGCGCCGGAGAGCGCGTCCCTGAGCCGAACGCCGGTGACGCCGAGCGGGTCGGTCGTGCCGAGGATCTCGTCGACGGCATGGTTCCAGATCACCGACACGTTCGCTCTGGCGAACAGGCGATCCTGCAGGATGCGCTCGGCGCGAAACCCTTCGCGGCGGTGCACCACCGTCACGTGGGCCGCGAGCTGGCTGAGGTAGAGCGCCTCCTCGACCGCCGAGTTGCCGCCGCCCACCACCACCACATCCTTGCCGCGGTAGAAGAAGCCGTCGCAGGTTGCGCAGGCCGACACGCCGTAGCCCTTGAACGTCTCTTCCGAGGGCAGTCCGAGCCAGCGCGCCTTGGCGCCGGTGGCGATCACAAGAGTGTCGGCGGTGTAGAACTCGCCGGAGTCGCACCTGAGGGTGAAGGGACGGCGGATGAGGTCGACCGACGTGACATGGTCGGAGACCATCCGCGTGCCGACGTGCTCGGCCTGGAGGCGCATCTGCTCCATCAGCCAGGGGCCCTGGATCGCATCGGCGAAACCGGGATAGTTCTCGACCTCGCTGGTGATCATCAGCTGCCCGCCGGGCTCGAAGCCGGAGATCAGCATCGGCCTGAGCATCGCGCGGGCGGCATAGACGGCGGCGGTGTAGCCCGCCGGACCGGAGCCGATGATGATCATCGGCGCATGCGTGTCGGTCGAGGTGCTAGTATTCGAGGTGCTGTCGTTTGCCGGCGTGGAAGTCATGACGCCTCGCGGGAAGCCGTGCGCCGACGGGATCGGCACGCGACAGGCCGCGCGGGCGGCCTCAAGAAGATCTCGACCAGATATAAGATGGACCGGCGCCGAGCAAAAGCCGGGACCGGTCCGCGCCGTGGCGACGCAGCGCGCTTCAGTAGGCGCGCCGCAGCACGACGTGGCGGTGGCGGTGGTGGTGGAAGGCCATCGGCGGCGGCACCAGGCCGGCGAACTGCAGTTGCAGCGAACCGACGCCGGCGGAAATGTTGGTGCCGGTGGCGAGCGTGGTGGCGATCGGCTGCAGGGTGATGCCCTTGCTCAGGCCGCCGATCAGCGTCTCCAGGCCAATGCCGTTGCCGAGCACGATCTGGCCGCCGCCGCCGACGTAGGTTCCCTGCAGGTCGCCCGGTCCGGGGGTGCCGAGTTCGAGCACGCTGTAGGTCAGGGACCCGGACTGCAGCGTTCCGATGTCGACGCCGAGGCGGGTGAAGGAGCCGTTGTAGAGCTGGTCCGGCACGCCGTTCGAGCGGAAGGTGCAGGACACGGCGCGCGTCGAGGTGATGCCCATGCCCTGGCCGGGCGCGATGTTGCAGACGAGCTGGCCGACGATCTCGGCGCGGGCGGCGGGGGCGGCGAAGATCACGCCGGTGAGGCCGACGCCGGCCACCAGGGCGAGGCGCTGGCCAAGCTTCGCGAAGTCGAAACGCATGAATGTCTTTCCTTTTCTGGACCAGGCGGCCAGGCACGAAGCCGCACGCCCGCCCTTATCTTAACGGATTGACGGCTTTTGCGTGGCAGCGGATCGGGGAAGCGGGCGCAGATGGTGGAAAGCTGGTTGGATCGCCACGTCCTGACGCATCCTGTGTTGAGGCATCTCGTCCTAAAGCATCGCCTGCAGCGTCACGGCGCGCTGCGGCGGCAGCTCGTGTCCTTCATCCGCATCGGGCTGGCGGCGACGGCGCTGCACTATGCCGTCCTCGTCGGCACCGTGCAGCTCCTGCACACCTCGCCCGTCCCCTCTGCCCTGCTCGGCTATTGCTGCGGCGGGTTCCTGTCCTACGCGCTCAACCGGCGCCACACCTTCCGGAGCGACAGGCCGCACGGCGAGGCGGTGTGGCGCTTCGCCGTGGTCGCCGGCGTCGGCTTCCTCATCACCTTCGCGCTGATGGCCCTGCTCGTCGACCGCTGGCACGTCCCCTACCTCGTCGCGCAGGTGCTCACCACCGGGCTGGTGATGTTCTGGACCTTCGCCGCCAACCGGGCATGGACTTTCGCCGCGACGGCATGAGGAGGGCGCCGATTTAACGCCGGATTTACCGTGATCGCCGATGGTTCCGCTCGCGGCGAGGCTTGCCGCGAGGCGGCGCCGAAACGGACCGCGTGATGACGGGAACGCGATGCTCTGCACGATACTCATCGTCGACGACGATCCAGTCCAGCGGCGCACGGTGGCTTCCAGC
>CALMRL010000549.1:0-5093 GCA_937873345.1 uncultured Beijerinckiaceae bacterium
GCCACCGGCCGCCTGGACCGGGCGCTTCACCAGGCGGCCGGTGGCGGCCGTGTCGGCATGAGCGACGATGTCGTCCGCGAGATCGCCGCGCTGGCCGGCGTCGAGCGCGGCTTCACCGATGCGCGCGGGCAGCGGGTCGACACGCCTGCGCAGGCCATCGCCACGGTGCTCGGCGCGCTGGGCTATCCCGTCGGCAGCGAGGGCGAGCAGCGCGATACGCTGGCGAGGCTGCGCACCGATGCCGAGGCTCGCGTCATTCCCGCGACGCTGCCGGTCGAGGCCGACAGGCCGGCTGCGCTGTCGGTGCGCCGCCTCGACGGCGAGGTGGCGTGGCGCGTGACGCTCGAATCCGGCGAGGTCCGCGAGGGCCGCGCCCGCGTCGAGCATGGAGCTGGCGGCGCCACCCTGACGCTCGACGCCCTGCCGCAGGGCTACCATCGCCTGCGCCTCGGCACTCATGAGTCCTGGCTGATCGCCGCGCCGCCGACCTGCTACCTGCCCGAGGCGCTTGCCGGCGACGCGCGGGGCTTTGGCGTCACCGCGCAGGTGTACGGCCTGCGCTCGGAGGGCAACTTCGGCATCGGCGACTTCTCCGACGTCGCCGATCTCGGCGAGGGGGCCGCGCGCTACGGCGCCGCCTTCCTCGGTCTATCGCCGCTGCACGCGATGTTCCCGACCGATCGCGCCAAAATCTCGCCCTACTCGCCGTCGTCGCGCCTGTTCATCGATCCCCTCTTCATCGATCCGCGCAAGGTGCCGGGCTTCAGCGGCAGCGGCGCCGAGCGTTTCCTGGCGCAGGCCTCCCGCGCCGACGAACTCGATCGGTTGCGCGCTGCGCCCCTCGTCGAACACGCCCCCGCCTGGTGGGTGAAGCGGGAGGCGCTGGGCAAGCTGTGGCGGCGAGTCGACGGCGCCAGCGGCGACGAGGAGGCTTTCGCCGCATACCGCGCCGCCATCGGCGAGGCCCTGGAGCTGCACGCCACCTTCGAGGCGCTGACCGAGCATTTCGTCGCGCAGGGCAAGCATTGGGTCGGCGACTGGCCGGCGGCCTATCGCGACAGCGGCAGCGCCGAGGTCAGGCGGTTCCGCGAGGAGCACGCGGAACGCATCGACCACCACGCTTGGCTGCAATGGCTCGCCGACGCGCAGCTCGGCGCGGCGCAGGAGCGCTGCCTCGCGGCCGGCATGCCGATCGGTCTCTACCGCGACCTCGCCGTGGGCGTCGACCGTGCCGGCGCCGAGCTGTGGGCGCAGCCGGACTGGTTCGTTCCGGGCGTCGCCGTCGGCGCGCCGCCCGACCTGCTCGGGCCGGCCGGGCAGAACTGGGGCCTGCCGCCCTTCAACCCGCGCACCCTCGCCGAGCAGGGCCTGCAGGCGTTCCGCACGCTGGTCGCCTCCAACATGCGCCATGCCGGCGCGATCCGCATCGACCACGCCTTCCAGATTCAGCGCCTCTACGTCGTGCCCGACGGCGAGCCGGCGACGCAGGGCGCCTACATCAACTATCCTTTCGCCGCGATGCTCGCCGTGCTGCGCATCGAGAGCCACCGCTTCCGCTCGCTGGTCATCGCCGAGGACCTCGGCACGGCGCCGGAAGGCTTCTCCGACGCGATCATGGCGGCGGGCATCCTGTCCTATCGCATTCTCTCCTTCGAGCGCGAGGGACAGAGCTTCAAGCCGCCCTCGGCCTACCCCCGCAAGGCGCTCGCCGCCATTGCCACCCACGACCTGCCGACGCTCACCGGGTGGTGGCAGGGGTTCGATACGGGCTTGCGCGAGCGCTTCGGCGGCTACACCGCGGAGCAGGCCGAGCGCGAGCGCGGTGAGCGGACCGGCGATCGCCGCGAGTTCGCGCATTCCCTGGCGCGCGAGGGGCTCGCCGACACGGCCGAGCCGCCGGAGGCGCCGCCCGTCGAGCAGGCCTTTCGCTACGTCGCGCGCACGCCCTCGATGCTGGTGGCGCTGCAGCTGGAGGATATCCTGCGCGACACCGAGCAGGCCAACCTGCCTGGCCCCGACACCGGCCACCCCAACTGGCGGCGCAAGCTGCCCGAGCCGATCGACCGCATCCTGGCGCCCGGCGGCCCACTGGCCGCCGCGAGCCGAGCCGTACTTCTTGAGGGACGCAGCCTGATGACCGAGCCGCAGCGCGCGCCTTCGCCGGTGCCGACCGCCACCTATCGCCTGCAGTTCCACGAAGGCTTCACCTTCGCCGATGCGGAAAAGGCGCTGCCTTTCATCGCCAAGCTCGGCGCCTCCCACGTCTACGCCTCGCCGATCCTGAGGGCGCGGCCGGGCTCGACCCACGGCTACGACACGGTCGACCCGACGGCGATCAACCCCGAGCTCGGCGGGTTGGAGGCGTTCGAGGCCTTCGCCGCTGCCTGCAAGCGGCACGGGTTGTCGCTGTTGCTCGACATCGTGCCGAACCACATGGGCGTCGGCGGCTCCGACAACCCGTGGTGGCTGAGCCTGCTCGAATGGGGCGAGCTGTCGCCCTTCGCCGACACCTTCGACGTCGACTGGGAGCGCCTCGGCGCCCACGGCAAGCTCGTCGCGCCCAACCTCGGCGCGCAATACGGCGAGGTGCTGGAAAAGGGCGACCTGAAGCTCGCCTTCGACGAGGGCGCCGGCTCCTTCTCCGTATCCTTCTTCGAGCATCGCTTCCCGCTCTGCCCGCTGACCTATCCCGACATCATCGACCGTGCCGTCGCCGTTGACGCCGCCGAGGGCGAGGAGGGCATCGCCGGGCTGCTTCGCCTCGGCGAGGTGCTGCGCTCACTCAATGCCGAGCGGGGCCGCGGCGACGTCGTCGCGATCTGCGAGCGGCTGAAGCGCCGGCTCGCCGACCTCGCCGCCCATCCCTCCGTGTTGGCGGCGATCGAGGGTGCCGTGGCGGTGGTCAACGGCAGGCCCGGCGTGCCCGACAGCTTCAACGCCCTGCACCGCCTGCTGGAGCGGCAGGCTTATCGGCTGTCGTACTGGCGCGTCGCGGCGAGCGACGTGAACTACCGCCGCTTCTTCGACATCGACAGCCTCGCCGGCGTCCGCATCGAGGAGCCGGCGGTGTTCGAGCGCGCCCACAAGCTGGTCTTCGATCTCGTCCGCCGCGACCTGATCCAGGGACTTCGCATCGACCATATCGACGGCCTCGCCGACCCCAAGGCCTACGCATCGGCGCTGCAGGCGGCGGTCGGGCCGGACTTCTACGTCGTCGCCGAGAAGATCCTGGAGCCGGGCGAGGCGCTGCGCCCCTGGGCGCTGTCGGGCACCACCGGCTACGAGATGCTGAACCTGATCGACGGCGTCTTCGTCGACGCCGCGCAGGAACGCACCTTCGAGCGCATGTACCGCGAGGTCGCCGGCTTCGAGGGGACCTACGAGGAGGCACTGCTCGCCGCCAAGCGGCAGGTGCTGCTGGAAAGCTTCTCGTCCGAGCTGGAAAGCCTGGTCTCGGACATGAAGCAGATCGCCGACGCCAACCGGCTGACGCGGGACTATTCCGTCAACGCCATCCGCGTCGCGCTGGGCGATCTCGTCTGCGCCTTCCCGGTCTACCGCACCTACATCACCGCCCACATGCTGGAGGGGGCCGACCGCGCGATGATCGACGATGTCGTCGCGCACGCCAAGGCGATCTCGGGGCTGCCCGATCGCTCGGTGCATGACTTCATCGCCCAGGTGCTGCTCGGCACGCTGGTCACCGGGCGCCCCGGCTCGGCCGCGCCAAACCAGGTGATCCGCTTCCGCCGCCGCTTCCAGCAGCTCACCGGCCCGGTGATGGCGAAGAGCCTGGAAGACACCCTGTTCTATCGCTACGTCCGCTTTCTGGCGCTCAACGAGGTCGGCGGCGAGCCGAGCCGCTTCGGTGTCTCGCTTCAGGACTTCCACGCCGAGAACGAGCGTCGCGCCCGCGACTGGCCGAATGCGCTGACCGCGTCGGCGACCCATGACACCAAGCGTGGCGAGGATGCGCGCGCCCGCCTCATCGCGATGAGCGAGGCGCCCGACCTTTGGGCGCAGGCGCTGGCGCTCTGGAGAGCCGAGGTTGGGAAGGTGGAGGTCGGTGCCGCCGCCGAGCCCGACGCCAACGACCAGTACATGGTCCTGCAGGCGCTGATCGGCGCCTGGCCGAGCGAGTTGGTCGAGGGTAGCGATGCGACTGTGCTCAAGGCGTTGCGCGAACGCTTCGCCGCCTACCTCCCCAAGGCGCTGCGCGAAGGCAAGCGGCACTCCAAGTGGACCGAGCCGAACGAGGCTTACGAGAAGGCGACGCTCGACCTCGTCGAGCGGCTGCTGGCAGACGGCTCGCGCTTCGTCTCGGGCCTGCGTCCGATCGTCCGCGATCTCGCCGACCGCGGCATGCTGGTGACGCTGGGGCGCACGGCGCTGAAGTGCACCGTACCCGGCGCGCCGGACGTCTATCAGGGCACTGGCCTCTACGACTTCTCGCTGGTCGACCCCGACAATCGCCGCCCCGTCGACTACGCCGAGAGGGCCGCGGTGCTCGACGGCGACGAAGCACTGGGAGAGCTGTTCCGCCGCCGCGCCGACGGCCCGGTCAAGCTGCGGCTCCTGTCGCTGCTGCTGCACGACCGGCGCGAGCGCTCGGGCTTCTACGCCCATGCCGATTACCGGCCGCTGGCGGCGAGCGGCGCCAGGGCGGATCGCGTCGTCGCCTTCGCCCGCCGCTTCGCCGACGAGGCGCTGATCGTGGTGGTGCCGCGCCTCGCCGGCGCCGGAGCCGAGCGCGCCGCGATGCCGCTCGGCCGCGACTACTGGGGTGATACGGCGGTGGAGCTGCCGGCGGACCTCGGCGGCGATTGGCACGACGTGCTCGGCGGCGCGGCGCATCGGCTCGGCGGCATGGCGGCCTGCGGCGACCTCCTCGCTGCCCTGCCCGTCGCCGTGCTGAGGAGACGGCTGTGAGCAGGAAGCACAAATCCGAGAGAGCGGGGTCGAGGATGAGTGGGGACGTGGACACGTTGAGCCTGTCGGCGAGTGCAGCCGACATCGAGCGCAAGCCGAAGCTGGCGATGAGGAGCGGGCGCGTCATCATCGAGAGGGTCGTCCCGGAGATCGACGGCGGTCGC
>CALMRL010000549.1:5103-13551 GCA_937873345.1 uncultured Beijerinckiaceae bacterium
CCTCGGGGCCGGCCGCGTCGTCATCGAAGCGGTGACGCCGGAACTCGACGGCGGCCGGCACCCCATCAAGGCCGTCACCGGCGAGACGGTGGTGGTGGAAGCCGATATCTTCACCGACGGCCACGAGAAGATCGCCTGCGCCGTGAAGTGGCGCCCGGAAGACCAGTCGGAATGGACGGCGGTGCCGATGGTGTTTCGCGGCAACGACCGCTGGGCGGCGAGCTTCATGCCGATGCAGAACATCCACCACTTCTACACCGTCGAGGCGTGGCGCGATCCCTTCGCGTCGCTGCTCGACGGCATCATCAAGAAGCGCGCCGCCGGGCAGACGCTCTCTGTCGAGAGCGAGGAGGCCGTCGATCTCGTCGGGGAGGCCGAGGGACGCGGCGAGGACCGGGAAGCGCTCAAGGCGCTGGTCGCCCGTCTGCATGAGGCCGAGCCCGCCTCCGAAGAGCAGCTCGATGCGATCTGCGAGCCGGCGACGAAGGCGCTGATGGATCGTTGCGGCCCGCGCCACCAGGTCTCGTGCTACGATGAACTGCTGCTGGTGGTGGACCGCAAGGCGGCGGTGTTCTCCGCCTGGTACGAGCTGTTCCCGCGCTCCTGCACCGACAGCGCCGACCGCCACGGCACCTTCAGGGACGTGATCGCGCACCTGCCCTACGTGCAGGACCTGGGCTTCGACGTGCTGTACTTTCCGCCGATCCACCCGATCGGCCGGAAGAACCGCAAGGGCAAGAACAACACGCTGACGCCCACCGACACCGACGTCGGCAGCGTCTACGCGATCGGCTCGGCCGAGGGTGGCCACGACGCAATTCACCCGCAGCTCGGCACCCTTGAGGATTTCCGCGCCCTGGTCGCGGCGGCGAAGGAGCACGGCCTGGAGATCGCGCTCGACTTCGCGATCCAATGCTCGCCCGATCACCCCTGGATCACCGAGCACCCGGAATGGTTCGTGTGGCGCTCCGACGGCACGATCCAGTACGCCGAGAACCCGCCGAAGAAGTACGAGGACATCGTCAACGTCGACTTCTACGGCGCCGAGGCGATGCCGGCGCTGTGGAAGGAGCTGCGCGACGTCATCCTGTACTGGGTGCGTGAAGGCGTGCGCATCCTGCGCGTCGACAACCCCCACACTAAGCCGCTGCCGTTCTGGCGCTGGCTGATCGCCGAGGTGAACCGGCAGTATCCCGACGTGCTCTTCCTCGCCGAGGCCTTCACGCGGCCGGCGATGATGCGCGAACTCGCCAAGATCGGCTACCAGCAATCCTACACCTACTTCACCTGGCGCAATGAGAAGTGGGAGATCGAGCAGTACATCGCCGAGCTGGCCGGACCGATGGGCGACTATTACCGCCCGAACTTCTTCGTCAACACGCCGGACATTAATCCCGTCTACCTGCAGACCGGCGGGCGCGCCGGCCATCTCGTGCGGGCAACGCTGGCCGCGACGCTGTCGGGCGCCTGGGGCGTGTACTCCGGCTTCGAGCTGTGCGAGGCGCGCGCCTTGCCGGGGCGCGAGGAGTACGTCGACTCCGAGAAGTACGAGGTGAAGGTCTGGGACTACGACCGTCCCGGCAACATCAAGGACTACGTCCGCCGCCTCAACGCCATCCGCCGCGAGAACGAGGCGCTGCACGACTTCCGCAACGCCGTGTCGCTGCGCACCACCAGCGACCAGATCATCGCCTACGCCAAGTTCTCGCGCGACCGGACGAACTGCATCCTCGTGATGGTCAACCTCGACCCGCGGAATCGGCAGGGATGTTCGTATGAAATTCCGCTATGGGAGTGGGGCTTGCCCGATTCGGGGTCGCTCGACGTCGAGGACCTCCTCGGCGGCTATCGCTTCACCCTCCACGGGAAGACCCATCAGATCGCGCTCGATCCGTTCGAGCGCTCCGCCGTGATCTGGCGCCTAGCGCCGCCGGCGGATTGGAAAGGCGGCCGATGATCGATCGCACCGATACGCAGTGGTACCGTGACGCCGTCATCTACCAGCTCCACGTCAAGAGCTTCTTCGATGCCGACAATGACGGCATCGGCGATTTCGTCGGCGTCACGCAGAAGCTCGACTACGTCAAGAGCATCGGGGCCACCGCGATCTGGCTGATGCCGTTCTATCCCTCGCCGCTGCGCGACGACGGCTACGACATCTCGGACTACCGCGGCATCAATCCGTCCTACGGCACTCCGAAGGACTTCAAGGCCTTCGTCAAGGCGGCGCACGACCGCGGCATCCGCGTCATCACCGAGCTCGTCATCAATCACACCTCCGACCAGCATCCCTGGTTCAAGCGGGCGCGGGCCGCGCGGAAGGGTTCGGCGGCGCGCGAGTTCTACGTCTGGTCCGACACGGAGGAGAAGTACGAGGACACCCGCATCATCTTCCTCGACACGGAGAAGTCGAACTGGACCTGGGACGAGGAGGCGCAGGCGTTCTACTGGCACCGCTTCTACTCGCACCAGCCCGACCTCAACTTCGACAACCCGAAGGTGATCGAGGCGGTGCTCGACGTGATGCGCTTCTGGCTCGACCTCGGCGTCGACGGGCTGCGCCTCGATGCCATTCCCTACCTCGTCGAGCGCGAGGGCACGAACTGCGAGAACCTCGCCGAGACGCACGCCGTGCTGAAGACCATCCGCGCCGCGGTCGACAAGGACTATCCCGACCGGATGCTGCTCGCCGAAGCCAACCAGTGGCCCGAGGAGACCGCGCAGTACTTCGGCAACGGCGACGAATGCCACATGGCGTTCCATTTCCCCCTGATGCCGCGCATCTACATGGCTCTGGCGCAGGAGGACCGTCACCCGATCACCGACATCATGCGCCAGACCCCGGAGATCCCGGAAGGGTGCCAGTGGTCGATCTTCCTGCGCAACCACGACGAGATGACCCTGGAGATGGTCACCGATAAGGAGCGCGACTACCTCTGGTCGTTCTACGCCGCCGACAAGCGGGCTCGCATCAACCTCGGCATCCGCCGCCGGCTGGCACCGCTCTTGGAGAATGACCGCCGCAAGATCGAGCTCCTGAACTCCCTGCTGCTCTCGATGCCCGGCACGCCCTGCCTGTACTACGGCGACGAGATCGGCATGGGCGACAACATCTACCTCGGCGACCGCGACGGCGTGCGCACGCCGATGCAATGGTCGGTCGACCGCAACGGCGGCTTCTCGCGCGCCGACCCGCAGAAGCTGTTCCTGCCGACGATCCAGGACCCGAGCTACGGCTATCTCGCCGTCAACGTCGAGTCGCAGCTCGCTTCGGCGACCTCGATGCTGAACTGGCTACGCCGCATGCTGGTGGTGCGCAAGGCGCAGAGGGCGCTGAGCCGCGGCACCCTGCGCTTCCTCTACCCGAAGAACCGCAAGGTGATGGCCTACCTCCGCGAGCTGGAGGACGAGACCATCCTTTGCGTGGTCAACGTCTCCAACGCCCCGCAGGCGGTCGAACTGGAGATCGCCGAGTTCGACGGCTACGGCCTGACCGAGCTGACCGCCGGCAGCAAGTTCCCGCGGATCGGCGAGCTGCCCTACATGCTCACCCTCACGGCCTACGGCTTCTTCTGGTTCAAGCTCGTCAAGGTCGGCGAAGACGCCAAGCAGAGTTCGCCCTACCTGCCGGAGCTGTTCACCCTGGTCGCCAGCGGGCGGCTGGAGTCGCTGCTCAACGATCGCGAGCGCGCGGCCTTCGAGAACACCGTCGCTCCAGCCTACCTGAAGACGCGGCGCTGGTTCGCCGGCAAGGGCCGGAAGATCGAGCGCATCAGGTCCGAGGACTTCGCGGTGCTGCGCGAGGGCGCGCGCGGGCGCTATCTCCTGCCGCTGATCTCGGTGCCTATGGAGGACCGCGACCATCTCTATTTCATGCCCGTCGCCGTGCGCTTCGACGACGAGGAGCGCGAGGAGCTGATGCCCTTCGCCGTGTCGCGGCTGCGCCGCGGCGCTCGGATGGGCTTGGTGATCGACGCCGACGCCTCGCCCGATTTCGCCGTCGCCATGGTGCAGGCCCTGCGTCGCGGTGACCAGATCAAGACCGGGCAGGGCGGGACGATGCGTTTCGTGCCCTCGCCGCTGCTCGCCGACGAGGACCCGGTGGAGGTCGAGACGGTGCGGCGGATGGGCGCCGAGCAGTCGAACTCCTCGATCAACCTCGACGACCGCATGGCTCTGAAGCTCTACCGCCGCCTGCAGCCGGGCGCCAATCCGGAGGTGGAGATCGGCCGCTTCCTCACCGATCACGCGCACTTCAGGAACGCGCCGCCGACGCTCGGCGTCGTCGAGCACGTCGATGCCGAAGGCGTGGTCACGGCGCTCGCCGTGCTGCAGCGCTTCGTGCGCAACCAGGGCGACGCCTGGACCTGGACGCTCAACGTGCTGACCCGCGTGATCGACGCGCTCGCCTTCTCGTCGGGCGACGCCCACGCCGATCACGCCCATGCCGATCAGGCCGCCTCCGCCTTCGACTCCTACGAGCCGCACATGCGCCGCCTCGGCACCCGCACGGCAGAGATGCACAAGGCCTTGGCCACCCCGACAGAGGACGCCGCCTTCGCCGCCGAGCCTTTGACGCTTCGCGACGTCCAGGAGGCGGCGCGCGACGCCAGCGCGCTCGCGGATCGCGCCTTCCGCCACCTGAGCCTGCTCCCGCCGAACGCCGGCGACGGCGCCCGCGCGCTCGCCGCCAAGCTGCTCGCCCGCGAGCGCGAATGCCGCGACCTCATCGACTCCTGCGCGGCGGAGCCGGTCGGCGCGATCAAGACGCGCATCCACGGCGACTACCACCTCGGCCAAGTGCTGGTGGTGAAGGACGACGTCGTCATCATCGACTTCGAGGGCGAGCCTTCACGATCTCTCGCGGAGCGTAGGGCCAAGGGCTCGCCGATGCGCGACGTCGCCGGCATGCTGCGCTCCTTCGCCTATGCCACCGCCACGGCGCGGCGGCGCGTCGCCTCGCGCCTGCCGGACGCCGGCTCGCGGCTGAACCGGCAGCTCTTGCAGTTCTCGGAGCACTTCATCGACGCCTATATGGATGGGGTGCGCGGCAGTCCCGTGTGGATCGAAGATCGCGGCACGCAGCGCCGCCTGCTCCTCCTCCACACCCTGTCCAAGGCGCTCTACGAGATCGACTACGAAGCCGGGAACAGGCCGGACTGGATCGACATCCCCATCGAAGGCGTCCTGACCCTTCTCGACTACGTTCTGGAGGCAGCATGACCGTCAACGAAGCGCCGCAGGGCGCGGCGAGCGCGAGCGAGGCGGTCGACCGCGGCGCGATCGAGGCGATCGTGGCGGCTGCGCACGGCAATCCTTTCGCCGTGCTCGGGCCGCATCCCGTCGCGCCCGGCATCTGGGACGTGCGCCTGTTCGTGCCCTGGGGCGACGCGATCGAACTCGTCGGCTACCACGACGACGCGGCGATCGCGCGAGCCGAGGCGGTGCACCCGTCTGGCTTCCACATCGCCCGCATCGCGGCGAAGGAGCGTCCCGGCTACCGCATTAGGGTGATGAAGGACGGCTTCGGCCACGTCTTCCACGACCCCTACGCGCTGGGGTCGGCGCTGGCCGACTACGACATCGCCGCGATCACCCACTCCAACGTCACCGTCTATTACTACATCCTCGGCGCCCACCCGAGCACCCACGGCGGCCTGACGGGCCTTCGCATCTTGGTCTGGGCGCCAAGCGCCCGCAACGTCAGCGTGATCGGCGATTTCAACGATTGGGACGGCCGCCGCCACCCGATGCGCTCACACCCCTCCGTCGGCGTGTGGGAGCTGTTCGTGCCGGGGCTCGAAGCGGGAGTGCACTACAAGTTCGAGATCAAGGGCATCCACGGCGAGTCGGTGCCGCAGAAGGCTGATCCCGTCGCCTTCCACGCCGAGCACGCGCCGGCGACCGCCTCGATCGCCCACGGCTTGCCGCGCTACGAGTGGAACGACGCCCGTTGGCTCAAGAACCGCGCCGAGGGCGACGACCGCAACAAGCCGATCTCGATCTACGAATGCCATCTCGGCTCGTGGCGACGCAAGCCGGAGGAGGGTGACCGGCGCCTGAGCTACCGCGAGCTGGCGGACACGCTCGTCCCCTACGTCCGCGAGATGGGCTATACCCACATCGAGATGCTGCCGATCACCGAGTTCCCCTTCGACGGCTCGTGGGGGTACCAGCCGGTGTCGCTGTTCGCCCCGACCTGCCGCTTCGGCAGGCCGGAGGATTTTTGCTACTTCGTCGACAAGGTGCACGAGGCGGGACTCGGCCTCATCCTCGACTGGGTGCCGGCGCACTTCCCCAACGACGCGCACGGGCTGGCGAACTTCGACGGCACGCACCTCTACGAGCACGCCGACCCGCGCCAGGGCTTCCACCAGGACTGGGGCACCTACATCTACAACTACGGCCGACAGGAGGTGCAGGCGTTCCTCATCGCCAACGCCCGTTTCTGGCTCGACCAGTACCACCTCGACGGCCTGCGCGTGGATGCGGTGGCATCGATGCTCTACCTCGACTACTCCCGCAAGGCGGACGAGTGGGTGCCGAACCAGTACGGCGGCAACGAGAACCTTGAGGCCATCGCCTTCCTGCGCAAGATGAACGAGGTCAGCTACCGCGCCGCGCCGGGCGTGATGACGATCGCCGAGGAGTCCACATCCTGGTCGGGCGTCTCCAAGCCGACCTACGACGGGGGCCTGGGGTTCGGCTTCAAGTGGAACATGGGCTGGATGCACGACACGCTGCACTACATCGGGCAGGACCCGGTGTACCGCTCGCACAACCATGACGGCCTGACCTTCGGCTTGGTCTACGCCTTCTCCGAGAACTTCATCCTGCCGATCAGCCACGACGAGGTGGTGCACGGCAAGGGTTCGCTGATCGCCCGCATGCCCGGCGACGACTGGCAGCGCTTCGCCAACCTGCGCGCCTATCTCGGCTTCATGTTCGCCCACCCCGGCAAGAAGCTGCTGTTCATGGGCTGTGAGTTCGCCCAGGAGCGCGAGTGGAACCACGACCGCTCGCTCGACTGGCACCTGCTCGACGATCCCAAGCACAAGGGCATCCAGAGCCTCGTGCGCGACCTGAACTGGGCCTACCGTGACAATCCCGCCCTTCACGAGCGCGACTGCGAGAGCACGGGCTTCCGCTGGCTGATCGGCGACGATCGCGCCAACAGCGTGTTCGCCTTCGCCCGCTTCAGCCTCGGGGACGGCGTGGCGGTGGCCGTGTGCAACTTCACGCCGATGCCGCGCACCTCCTATCGCGTCGGCGTGCCGCGGCCCGGCTTCTACCGCGAGGCGGTGAACACGGATGCCTCGGGCTACGGCGGCTCCAATGTCGGCAACTATGGTGGCGCGCACAGCGAGGACGTGCCGGCGCACGGCGAAGCGCAGTCGATCGTGCTCACCCTGCCGCCGCTCGCCACGCTGATCCTGATCATTGGCGCGACGGGCGGAGAGGGCGATTGACGCTCGCGGGGGCTTTTGCCATAAGCGCCGGAATGAGCGGCCGTCTCTACGGCCGCGCGGCGCGTTTGCTCGGCTCCTGCCTCGTTTTGGCTCCTGCTGCGCTGCGCACTTTCGTTCGCATCCAGCGCTGAGGTTTCGGGACCGCAATGGCGAATACATCGTCGGCCAAGAAGGCCGTCCGCAAGATCGAGCGGCGCACCGCCATCAATCGCTCGCGCCGCAGCCAGATGCGCACCTTCCTGCGCAAGGTCGAGGAGGCGATCGCCTCTGGTAGTCGGTCCGCCGCCACGGCCGCGCTCGACGTCGCCGCGCCGCTGCTGATGCGCGCCGCGCAGAAGGGCATCGTCCACAAGAACACCGCCTCGCGGAAGGTGTCGCGCCTGACGAAGCGGGTACGCGCCCTCGAAGGCTGAAAGGCCTCAAGGGTCATCGGATGCGAAGGCCCGGCTCACGCCGGGCCTTTTTCGTTCAACTCCGCGGGCTGCCGAAGACTTGTGGCGACAGCAGCACGGCGGATCACGGTTGAAACAAAGAAAATGAAGTGTGAACAGCGACTTACACGGTAAGCGCAGTTTCTTAACCATGCCCGGCGATCCCGGGGTCGATGCCGCCGGGATTCCCCCGATTCACACAAGGGCGGGATGACGCCGACCCGGGCCGTTGGCGGTCTTCGCGGAATCAGAGACTTAGCCGATGCGGCGATGCATCCTGCCCGGTCGGGGAGCGCCGGAAACGCCCGCGCGGCCCTTCGCGCCGACGCGGACGCTTGCCCCTGCAAGGCGAGGTGTTACCCTTTTTTAACGATTTGCCGGATGCCCGGCAGCATCCTCTAACCTGTTCCTCCAGCTGCGCTTTCGCGAGTGCGGCAGGAGCTGGCGGAGTGTGCTCGGGGCTTGCTCCTGCGGATCGGAATCGGCTTGCGCGAGCTCGGGGGAGTTCGTCGGCGAGCCTCGTGAGCGGCAACGGACGGTGGGAGGGG
>CALMRL010000550.1:0-1839 GCA_937873345.1 uncultured Beijerinckiaceae bacterium
GTCGATGACCTGGCCGGCGCCGGCGAGCAGGCGCAGGAGGCGCACGCTCGCGCCGGCGGGGTCGGCACGGCCCAGTTCGTCGACGATCGTCGCCAGTACCGCCGAAAGGTCGGCGACGAAGGCTTTGCACCTGTCCCAGCCGACGAGCCCGCGCGCCCTCTCCAGGCTGACGAAGCGCCGGTCGATCAGCGCCGCCACGGCATCGGCGCCCTTGGCACCGGCGAGCGCTGCCGCCACGATCCGCTTGAACGGCGCGTTGCGTCCGGCCTCATCGAGCACGAGCCTCGCCAGCCTGTCGGCGCCGAGCGCGGCCAGTGTCTCCGGCGTCAGCGCCGTCCGTCGTACCATGTCCCTCTCCGCCGATCACCGCCGCGCCGCGGTCCTCGCCTCTTCTCGCGGCGTCCGGTGCCCGTCGGCAAGCCGTGGGGGGACAGGACATGGGCGGACAGGGCATGGGCTTGCCGGCGTCGCTCGACCTCGGTCCCCGGGCCTCGATCCCATTTCGCCGTCCGCCGCCGTGTGGCGCTCGCGAGGAGCGGCGCTCAGGAGAAGCGGAAGGGCACGAACTCGCGGCGGTCGGGATCGACGGTCAGCGCCCGGTCGATCGGCGGCACGGCGCGCTGCGGGCATTCGTGCCGCTCGCAGATGCGGCAGGAGACGCCGATCGGCACCACCGGCGTCGACTTCACGTCGAGGAGATCGGCATAGACCACGTCGTTGGCGTGGGAAAGCTCGCAGCCGATGCCGAGCGCGTAGTGCCGCGAGGGCGCGAGGTGCGAGCCGCCGGACTTCGCCATCGCGCGGGCGACGCAGATGTAGCGCACGCCATCGGGCATCTCGGCGATCTGCACCAGCGTGCGGCCTGGCGCCTCGAAGGCCTCGTGGACGTTCCACAGCGGGCAGGTTCCGCCGAAGCGGGCGAACTGGAAGCGCGTCGAGGAGTGCCGCTTGATGATGTTGCCGGCGCGGTCGAAGCGGACGAAGTAGAAGGGCACGCCCTTGGCATTGGGCCGCTGCAGCGTCGAGAAGCGGTGGCCGACCTGCTCGAACGAGGTGCCGAAGGTGAAGCACAGGCGCTCGGCGTCGTAGCGGGCCTTGCGCGCGGCGTCGAGGAAGCGCTCGTAGGGCATCAGCACCGCGCCGGCGTAGTAGTTGGCGAGCGCCAGCCTGGTGATCGCCGCGGCGTCGGCGCTGCGGAAGTTGGCCGCCGCCACGATCGCTTCGATCGCGTCGGCCTGCTCGAGAAGGCCGATCTGCTGCGCCATCAGGAAGGTCGCCGAGGACGGGTCGATGCCCTCGCGCAGCCACAGCACCCGCGCCTTGCGGTCGAGCTGTCGCATGAAGCGGGACTGCGGCTCGACCGGCTTGAACTCGATGCGGATCTTGTGCTCGCCGAAGAGGTAGGAGGCGAGGGCGTCGGGGCGCGCCGCGACCGAGCCGAAGGTGTCTTCGGCAAGCCGCTCGGCCGCCTCGTCGAGCGGGGCGAAGTAGTTCGAGCGGTAGTGCAGGAAGTCACGCACCTCCTCGTAGGGCATCAGCACGCCCTGCGGCGCGCTTTCCTCGCCGTCGGCGTAGCGCTGGTCGAGGGCGTGCAGCCGCTCGCCGTTGCGGCGGAACCCAAGGTGCAGCTTGAGGAAGGCGTGGGCGAACCAGGGCACGTTGGAGACGATCGTCTTCAGGTCCTGGTTGTTCGGCACCAGGCCGGAGAAGACGGGATCGGCGAGCGCCTCGCGCAGGTCGCTCGCCAGCTTGCCGGTGTCCTCGTGGGCGAAGGTGGCGACGTCGATCGAGAAGTTCTGGGCCAGCGCCACCATCACCTGAGCGGGTAGGGGGCGCTGG
>CALMRL010000550.1:1853-2864 GCA_937873345.1 uncultured Beijerinckiaceae bacterium
TGCCTAGGCGGGCAGCGAACGCGCCCTGGTTAAGGCCGCAGCTGTCGCGCAGGCCGCGGATCTTGAAGCCGGCGAAGACCTTGTGACGCATTCGCACTTGTAACATTGCAAATGGGATTTGCAAACGATTTGCAAAAACACCCCTTTAGTCCTTCACCTTTGGTCGATAGCCGCTACCTATCCAACGATAGATCGGGAGGAAAAATAGATGCCTTTTAAAGGCTTTGAGAGCACCAGGATCGAGGTGGGTGGTCAGGTTTCATCGCTCTTCGTCATCCATGCCACGCCGCTGATGCGCATCGGCATCGCCAGCGCCCTGCGCGCCTTCGCCGGGCTGCGCGGCGCGACGGTCATCCACGGCGGCGAGCTCGGCGACATGGCGGTGTCGCTGCGGCAGGCGCAGCGCGGCGACATCATCCTCTGCGACGTCGCGACCTGGTCGGCGCTGGAGAAGGACACCACCGGGCTGCACGAGCGGGTCCGCGAGCAGCGCGTCGCGATCTGCCTCGTCGCCTGCACCGACGACAGCGCGCATCGCCTGCTGCAGCTGCGCGGCGTGTCGGGCGTCGTCTCGGCGGAGTGCGAGGCCAGCGAGGTCGAGCTGGCGGTGAGCGAGATCGCGGAAGGCCGCTCCTACTTCAAGAGCGACAACCGGCCGATGCCGGCGACTGGCATCTCCCGGCTCTCGAGCCGGCAGGTCGAGATCCTGGAGCTGATGACCCGTGGCCTGCTCAACAAGCAGATCGCCTGGGAACTCGGCGTCACCGAAGGCACGGTGAAGAGCCACGTGTCGGCGATCCTGGAGAAGCTCGGCTGCGACCGCCGCACCCAGGCCATCGCCGCCTTCCTGCAGAGCCTCGGCGTCGGCGCCTCGCAGCTGCACTCGCTGCACTCCTGAGCCGGGATCAGCGCCTCGCGAAGGTCGACGGCGGACTAAGGCCCGTGGACATACGCTGGTTTTGGGCAAGGTTACGGGTGCGTGTTGCCTTTGTGGAGGGCACAATGGACCGA
>CALMRL010000551.1:0-266 GCA_937873345.1 uncultured Beijerinckiaceae bacterium
CTCGCCCCCCGCGCCGGGACCGGCGAGCATCAGCTCGGGCACGGCGTCGGCGTTCACCACCACGGCGTTGGTGACGCCCATCACCTGGCCGAGCGCGGAATCCTTCGGCACCATGGTAGGGTGGACGCGCTGCTCCAGCCCGGTCCCCGTCAGCTTGGCGACGCCGAGCAGCTTGACGCGGAAGCCGAGGTCGTCGGCCGCCTGCAGATCGGCCGGTGTGATCGTCTCGATGCCTTCCACCGCGACGGCGTCAGCGTCGATCGCCG
>CALMRL010000551.1:276-6972 GCA_937873345.1 uncultured Beijerinckiaceae bacterium
GGGTACCCAGCTCGGGGCTGCCGGGTCCGGTGATCGGGCCAGAAAGCGTTCCGGACAGGCCCGGGTCGGGAAGCTGGAGCGTCGTCAGCAGGTCGAGCGGGTTGGAAAGCGTGCCGAGCGTACCGGCGAGGTCGGCCTGGAAGAGCGCGAGCGGACCGGTGCCGAGGGTGGCGCCCGCGTCGAGGGCGAGCGTTCCGCCGGAGACCGCGCCGGTGCCGAAGGCGAGCGAGGTGAGGATGGCGAGCTTGTGCGCCGTGTCGAAGCCGCCGACGTCGAAGGTCGGATCGGCTTCGGCGTAGCCGAGCCGCTGCGCTTCCGCGAGGCAGTCGGCGAAGGTGAGCTTCTCCGCCTCCATCCGTGACAGGATGTAGTTGCAGGTCCCATTGAGGATGCCGTAGACGCGCTCGATCCGGTTGCCGGCGAGCGTCTCGCGCAGGGTCTTCACCACGGGGATCGCGCCGGCGACGGAGGCTTCGAAGCGCAGCGCCACGCCGCTCGCCTCGGCGAGCGCGGCGAGTTCGCCGCCATGGCGCGCCAGCATCGCCTTGTTGGCGGTCACCACCGGCTTGCCGGCCATGAGTGCGGTGCGCACGGCTTCGAGCGCGACGCCGCCCTCGCCCCCGATCAGCTCGACGAAGCAATCGATGCCCCCGCTCGACGCCATCGCGACGGCATCGTCGAACCATTCGGCCGGGCCGGTGTCGCGTCCGTCGCGACGGCGAGCGCTCACCGCGCGCACTTCGACGGCGCGTCCGGCACGTGCCGCGAGCGGCTCGGCTCGACGCCGCAGCAGCGCGAGAACCGCCGTGCCGACGGTGCCGAGGCCGGCGACACCGACACGCAGGGGAGGCGACATGACGACCCGTCGAGGTTGACTGGAGGGGGCTGCCGGCGGCCAGGCCGCTCGGCATCGGCGCCGCGCGTCGGCCCGAGCGCCTGACAGTATGCGGTCTCGTCCGGTTTGGGTAGGCGGGGCTCCGGCTACTCCGCCGCCGCGGCCCGCGCCGTTGTCCCGGCTCGGGGGGCGGTCATCGAGCCGCCGGTCGCGGCGCGTCTGACTGATGATGGTGGGCGTTTGGCTCTGCCGACGAGCTTCGCTCCGGCATGCTCCATCTCGGCCTGCAACGCCGCGACGTTGGCGGCGTCGCGCGGCTTCGGGCGCACGGGATCCGTGCCGGTCAGCGGCGTGTAGTCGAGCGCGCCCGCGGGAAGGCGGCTGTCGCGCACGAAGTCCTTCGGCTCCGGCGTATCGGTCCAAAGACGACTGGACTTCAAGGTGTCGAGCGGCGACCCGTAGGTGTTGTTGTTGTGCTTGGCCGGCGGCCCGACGGTCTGCGCGAGGGCACCGGCGGCGAAGGCGAGTGACGCCAGGGCCGCGACGAGCACTGGTGCCGTCATCGGCCTCGGCGAGCGACGGCGTCGTGAAGCGGCGGCGAGGGATCGACGGCGGTGGTCGTGCATTGGCCGTCCGATCGCATGGCACATCGCGGCACGATAGCCCGCTTTTGTGTTCGAACAGGGACAGGAGAGTTTCGATGACGTCCTCGGCGCCGCTCGATGACGCAGCATCGCTGAAGCCGCGCGCTGCTGCGCAGCCGGGCGGACCGCCGCCGGTTGTGCAGCCTGCCGCGACCGGGGAGGGCACGCCGCTGCCCGACTTCGAGAAGCTTGCCTTCAATGCCGCCCGCTTCCTCGAGCAGGGCGGCAAAGCGCTGGCCGCCTACCTCAAGCCCTTAGAGAACGGCAAGACGGCGAAGACCGACATGTCGGAAACGGTCACCGCCGCCGCTAGGTCGATCGGCAAGGTGGCCGAGCATTGGATGAGCAATCCCGGCCGGCTCGCGCAGGCGCAGGCGGCGATCACCGTGCCCCTCGTGCAGCTTTGGGGCCAGACATACCGGCGCCTCCCTGGTGAGGCGGCGGAGCCGGTGGTGCCGCTTTCCAAGGACAAGCGCTTCGCCGCCCCGGAATGGTCGCAGCTGCCGGTCTACGAGTTCCTGCGCCAGGCTCACGCCATCACCTCGGCTTGGGCCGACCAACTCGTCGACCAGGCCGGCGAGGTCGATCCGCGCACCCGCGCCAAGGCCAAGTTCTATCTGCGCCAGCTGACGACCGCACTGTCGCCGGCGAACTTCATCGTGACCAATCCCGAATTGATGCGCCAGACCTTCACCTCGTCGGGCGAAAACCTCGTGCGCGGCGCCAGGCTGCTGGCCGAGGACATGGAGGCAGGCGGCGGCACGCTGCGCATCCGCCAGAGCGACCCGAGCCGCTTCGAACTGGGCGTCAACGTCGCCGCGACGCCGGGGAAGGTCGTCTATCGCAACGAGCTGATGGAGCTGATCCAATACGCGCCGACGACGCCCGACGTCTTGAAGCGTCCGCTTCTGATCGTGCCGCCCTGGATCAACAAGTTCTACATCCTCGACCTCAATCGCGAGAAGAGCTTCATCGCCTGGGCGGTGGCTCAGGGGCTGACCGTCTTCGTGATCTCCTGGGTCAATCCGGATGCGCGGCACCGCGAAAAGACCTTCGAGTCGTACATGCGCGAAGGCGTGTTCGAGGCGCTCGACGCGGTGAAGAAGGCCACCGGCGAGGCGCGTTCCCACGTCATCGGCTACTGCATCGGCGGCACGCTGCTCGCGTCGGCGCTGGCGGTGATGGCGGAGAAGGACGACGGGCGCATCGCCAGCGCCACCTTCTTCACCGCGCAGGCGGACTTCTCCGACGCCGGCGAACTGCAGGTGTTCATCGACGAGGAGCAGATCGCCGCCATTGAGCGACAGATGGCGGCCACCGGCTTCCTCGACGGCGCGAAGATGGCGACCACCTTCAACATGCTGCGGCCCGACGACCTTCTGTGGTCCTACATCGTCGACAACTACGTGAAGGGAAAGACGCCGGCTGCCTTCGACCTCCTGTTCTGGAATTCCGATTCGACGCGGCTGCCGGCGCCGAACCACTCGTTCTACCTCCGCAACTTCTACCTCGAGAATCGTCTGGCGAAGGGCGAGATGACTCTCGGAGGCGTGCGGCTCGACCTGTCGAAGGTGACGCTGCCGACCAACTACCTCGCTGACAGAGAGGACCACAACGCCACCTAATCTACGGTGTTCCGCGGTGCCAGGCTGTTCGGCGGCCCTGTTCGTTTCGTGCTCGCCGGCTCGGGCCACATCGCCGGCGTCATCAACCCACCGGGCAAGCCCAAGTACCAGCATTGGACTGGGCCGCAGCCGACGGACACGCTGGACTCGTGGATCGCTGAGGCCACGGAAAACAGCGGGTCGTGGTGGCCAGACTGGTTCACCTGGATCGAGGAGCAGGCGCCGCAGCGCGTGCCGGCGCGCCACGTTGGCGAGGGTCGCTTGCGCGCGCTCGGCGAGGCGCCGGGGGAATACGTCAGGGTGAAGAGCTAGAACGACCCGCATATCGACATTGTCGGCGCTCTCGCCGACGGCGATATGGCTCCCTGAGCAGGACTCGAACCTGCGACCGATCGATTAACAGTCGATTGCTCTACCAGCTGAGCTATCAGGGACCATCACCGCCCCCGCGGGACGGCAAGGCGGCGCGTATACCAAGCCTTCGCAGACTTGCAAAGCTCTTCTCGGGCTCGGCCCGGGATACGAGCTGCACGGGATCGCCCATTGCAGCGGGCTGGGCAGTCGCGCTATAGCAGCGCGGCGCCGTGCGGCTCTGCCGCCTTCGCGCGAGGCCTCGTGGCGGAGTGGTTACGCAGAGGACTGCAAATCCTTGCACCCCGGTTCGATTCCGGGCGAGGCCTCCACTGATGCTCCGCGAATGGGTCGCGTCCTTAATCCTCCGGTGACGGCGCTGTCGCCGCCAGCGCGAGGGCCGCGATTTCGTCAGGCGCAAGCCCTTGCTCGGCAGCGAAGGCAAGCAGCAGCGGCTCATCGCCGCCGAGATAGGCCCACAGGCTCTCGGCGAAGCCATCGCTTCGAATTGCCGCACGCAGACTTCCGAGATCGAAGCCGGTGAGGGCGAGAAAGCGCTCGAAGCGCTGCGAATCGGCCGCGAGAAATAGCAGCAGCGGGCCCGCCAGCGCTGCCATTCTCCGCTGGGGTGGTTGACTGCTTGCACGCTTCACGGCGACGCTTACCCTTTGGTCAGCCTGTCGAAGAATGATGAGGGACCGGCGTTCCCGCACGTCCGGATGAGGGCAGGTCCGTCAATAGGATCGTGCCAGGATCGTTGCCATGTCCAAACGCGTCCTGATCGTAGAAGACAACGAGTTGAACATGAAGCTGTTCAACGACCTGTTGGAGCAGAGCGGCTTCGCGACGATCCAAACGCGGTCCGGCGTCGAGGCCGTGGAGCTGATCCGCACTCAGCGGCCCGATCTGGTGCTGATGGATATCCAGCTGCCCGAGGTATCGGGGCTGCAGGTGATCCAGTGGGTCAAGGACGACGAGGCGGTGCGGCACATCCCCATCATCGCCATCACCGCCTTCGCGATGAAGGGCGATGAGGAGAAGATCCTGCGCAGCGGTTGTGAAGCCTATCTCTCGAAACCGATCTCCGTCCCTAAGTTTTTGGAAACGATTCGCTTCTATCTCAACGGCCCCGAGGCAGCGTGAGGACGGCATGTCAGCCCGCGTTCTGATCGTCGATGATTCCGTCCCGAACCTGATGTTGATGGAGGCGCGGCTCACTGCCGAATACCTCGATGTCGTCACCGCTTCCAATGGCCCCGATGCCCTGGCGATCTGCGCGCGGGGCGGTTGCGACGTGGTGCTCCTCGACGTGATGATGCCGGGCATGGATGGGCTGGAGGTGTGCCGCCGCCTGAAGCGCGACCCCGCGACCTTCCATATTCCCGTGGTGATGGTGACGGCGCTCGATCAGCCCTCCGACCGCAACCGCGCCCTTGAGGCGGGCGCCGACGACTTTCTGGCCAAGCCGATCGACGAGGTGGCGCTGCTCGCCCGCGTGCGCTCGCTGACGCGCCTCAAGGTGATGCTCGACGAGCTGCGTTCGCGCGCCGCCGATTCGGCCAATCTCGGCATCCCCGACCCAGTCGTCGCGGCCATGCGCGAGGAGACGGACGGCGCCGGTATCCTGCTCGTGGAGGATCGTCCCGCCACCGTGAACGCGATCCGCATGGCCCTTGGTACGCAATACGAGATCGACGTGGAGAGCGATCCGCAGGAAGCGTTGTTCAAGGGCGCCGAAGGGGCCTACGATCTCTTCGTGGTGTCGCTCGGCCTGCACGGCCACGACGGCCTACGGCTGTGCTCGCAGTTTCGCTCGCTCGACCGGACGCGGCAGATCCCGATCCTGATCCTCGCCGAGCCGGAGGACCGTGTCCGCATCCTGCGCGGCCTCGACCTCGGCATCAACGACTACCTGCTCCGCCCGATCGACCGTAGCGAATTGACCGCGCGCGTGAGGACGCAGGTGCGCCGCAAGCGCTACACCGATCGGCTGCGAGACAACGTCAAGGCGACGATCGAGATGGCGGTGGTCGATAAGCTGACCGGCCTCAGCAATCGCCGCTACTTCGACACCAGTCTCGCGACGCTGGTCGAGCAGGCGGCGCGCAAGGGCCGAGCCCTGTCGCTGATGATCCTCGATATCGACCACTTCAAGCGGGTCAACGACACCTACGGCCACGAAGCCGGCGACGAGATCCTGCGGGCCTTCGCCGCCCGAGTGCGGTGCATCGTGCGCTCGTCCGACGTGCTGTGCCGTCTCGGCGGCGAAGAATTCGCCCTGCTGATGCCGGACACCGGCTTGGATGTCGCGGCGCGCGTCGCTGAGAGGGTACGCGGCGTGATCGAGCGCAAACCTTTCACCTTTTCCCCGAATCGCCCCGCGATCCCGGTAACCTCGTCCATCGGCTTGGCCGAGCGCGGCGGCGTCAGCACCGCAGAACCCCTGCTGCGCCTCGCCGACATGGCGCTTTACGAGGCAAAAGGCGCCGGCCGCAACCGCGTGTTCACGCGGGCGGCCTGAGCAGAGCCCGGCCGGACGCGCCGGAACGGCCCTACTTGATCTTGGCTTCCTTGTAGTCGACGTGCTTGCGCGCCACGGGATCGTACTTGCGGAAGCTCAGCTTGTCGGTCTTCGTGCGTGCGTTCTTCGTCGTCACATAGAAATGGCCCGTGTCGGCGCTCGACACGAGCTTGATCTTGATCATAGCGGCCTTGGCCATCGCGAACCCCTGCGAACTCGACGTATCGGCCGAGCCGCGAAGAGGGCGGTTCCACAAGAGGGAGCCACCCGAAAACCATACGAGCCGGCCCGGAAGCCGAGACCTTAGCATAGAAGGCGACCGCGCGCTGTCAAGCCGCACCGCGGCCGGCGAGCAGTCCGGCAGCGAGATAGAGGAGGTTCAGCAGCGCGAGCATGGCGAAGAAGCCGAACAGCGGCGCCACGTCGATGGCTTCGCCGACGACGGGCGGGCCGATCAGTGTGCCGACGGCATAGGCAAGGACGAAGGCGGAATTGGCACCGACGAGCCGCTCCCCGCCGAAACGGCGTGGCAACTCGCCGAGACCGACGGGGTAGAAGCTGCCGACGATCCCGCCCCACAGCATCAGGCCGGCGGCGAAGACAGCCGGCCGGCCGATGCCGATCGCCGCGAGCGCCACCGCCCCGGCCGCCGCCAGGGCGGCGAGGAGCAGCAGCATGCGCGCTCGTCCCATCCGCCCCGCCAGCACGCCGACCGGTAGC
>CALMRL010000552.1 GCA_937873345.1 uncultured Beijerinckiaceae bacterium
GCCGAGCAGCAGCCGCACGCCCTCCACCCCGAACTTGTCGAACTTGTCCATCGCCCGCAGCACGATCAGCCTTCGTCCGGCATTCGCCTCGCCGCCGAGCCCGATTGCCTCCATCACCCCGTCGAGCACCTTGCGGTTGTTGACCTTGATCACGTAATCGCCGCGCTTGATCCCCAGCGCCTCCAGCGTGTCGGCGGCCATCATGCAAAGCTCCGCATCCGCCGCGACGCTCGCCGATCCCACCGTGTCGGCGTCGAACTGGGTGAACTGCCGAAAGCGCCCCGGCCCCGGCTTCTCATTGCGGAACACCAGTCCGGCGCGGAACGAGCGGTAGGGCTTGGGCAACCTCTCGTAGTTCTCGGCGACGTAGCGGGCGAGCGGCGCGGTGAGGTCGTAGCGCAGGCTCAACCACTGCTCGTCGTCGTCCTTGA
The DNA here is from genome assembly GCA_937873345.1 of uncultured Beijerinckiaceae bacterium. GTDB lineage: Bacteria > Pseudomonadota > Alphaproteobacteria > Rhizobiales > Beijerinckiaceae > RH-AL1. The sequence goes on from CALMRL010000552.1 coordinate 432, forward strand.
AGGAGAAGACGCCGGCGTTGGGGCGGTCGAGGTCGGGCAGGAACTTGCCGAGCGAGTCGGTGTACTCGAAGATCGGCGTCTCCACCGCCTCGAAGCCGTAGCGCTCGTACACCTTGCGGATGCACTCCAGCATGCGGTGGGTGGCGGCGATGGCGGCGGGTCCGCGATCACCGAGTCCGCGCGGCAGGCGCGCCTCCGCCTTCTGTGTCGGTTCGGTCATGGCCACAGCGTTCGCGTCGCGGGGGTGGGGACGCGCTCACTTCTCGGGAGCCTATCCCACGCCGGCAAGCGCGGGCCTTCCTCCCCGCGACACCCCGCCCCATATCTCCGCGCGTGGCGCCAGCGGCGCGCCGAATCGTCGAGGAGAAGCTTGATGTCACCCGAAGAGCGCCAACTCCTGCAGGGCGTGTTCGACCGCATGCGCAACAATTCCAGCGCGCCGCGCGACAACGACGCCGACCGCCTGATCGCCGACAACGTGCGCCAGCAGCCCTATTCACCCTACTTCCTGACCCAAGCCGTGATCGTGCAGGAGCAGGCGCTGCAGGCGGCCAACCAGCGCATCCAGCAGCTGGAGCAGGAGGCGTCCAATCGCCCGGCGCAGTCGGGCGGGGGCGGCGGCTTCCTGTCGTCGATCTTCGGGGGCGGCAGCTCCTCCGCCCCGCCGGCGCCGCAGCGCGCGCCCGTCTGGAACCAGGGTGGCACCGGGCAGGGCGCTCCCCAGCAGGGCTACGCGCCGCAGCAGGGCGGTCCCTGGGGCG
>CALMRL010000553.1 GCA_937873345.1 uncultured Beijerinckiaceae bacterium
GCTAAGATGGTCGAGCGGCTGCGCGAGCGCGGCGTGATCCGTCGGCCTGAAGACCTTGGCGTCGACCCTCTCGACGCCGACCGCTCGCTGCTGGCGGCGAAATCGATCAAGGATCTCGTGCGCTGGTCGGGCGGGCTCTACAAGCCGCCGTCCAAGTTCCGGAACTGGTAGCGATCGCGATGGAAACCCTGACCTTCGCCCGCAAGGCGACGACGCCCGCCGGCGGCTCCAAGCCGATGGCCATCGTCGGCGTCGTCGCTTCCGGCAACCTCGAGGTGCTCGTCGAGAGGGTGCTCGGCACTGATGAGTGCCGCATCGAGATCGCCACCGCGGCGCTCGGCTTCGGCGACGTCTGGGCGGCAGTGGTCGACGACTTCGTCTCTCGCTCGGCGACAGGGGGCTTGCGCTTCTCGATCAACGACGGTGGCGCCCGACCCGACACGGTGGCGCTGCGCCTCGCCCAGGGTGCGCGGCTGATCGCGGAGGATGCGGTTTGAGTGCGCCGCATCCCGACATCCCTCACGTCGCCGAGGCGCGGAACGTCGACTGGTACGAGGCCAGCGCCCGCCACCGCCTGACGACACTGCTCGACCACGGCTCATTCATCGAGTTCATGGGGCCGACCGAGCGAGTGGTGAGCCCGCACCTCGACCTCTTCGACCTGCCCAAGCAGTTCGACGACGGCATGGTGGTCGGACGTGGGCAGTTCGATGGCAAGCCGGTGCTCGCCGCCGCGCAGGAAGGGCGCTTCATGGGCGGGGCGTTCGGCGAGGTGCACGGCGCCAAGCTCGTGGGGCTGCTGCGGGCGGCGCTCGACGTCAAGCCGGATGCCGTTCTGGTGCTGTTCGACACCGGCGGCGTGCGCCTGCAGGAGGCCAACGCCGGCGAACTGGCGATCGCCGAGATCATGCGCGCCCTGCTCGACGCCCGTGCGGTTGGCGTGCCGGTGATCGGGCTGATCGGCGGTCGCGCCGGCTGCTACGGCGGCGGCGGGCTGATCTCCGGCTGCTGCTCCGGGCTGGTGGTCTCCGAACAGGGCCGCATCTCGGTCTCCGGCCCCGAGGTGATCGAGACGAACCGCGGCGTCGAGGAGTTCGACTCCCGCGACCGGGCGCTGGTGTGGCGCACGATGGGCGGCAAGAACCGCCGGCTACTCGGCGTCGCCGACGCTTACGCCGACGACGACGTCGAAAGCTTCCGCGCCGCAACGCTGGAGCTGCTGGCATCGCCGCGCGCGTTCGACCTCGACGCGCTGAAGGCGCGGCAGCATATGCTGGAGAGCAGACTCGCTCGCTTCGGCGACTGTTCGGATGCGATCGACGTCTGGGCCAAGATGGGCGCCGAGCAGCCCACGGGAGTGCCGGACCTCCCGGCCGATGCCTTCCAGGCCCTGGTCGCCCGCATCGCGAAGGAGCACGGCGCATGACGCTCGACGCGATCCTCGCCTCGCTGTTCCCCGGCGGTCACTCCGTCACCACCGATGATCGCGGGCTGATCTTCGGCACTGCGAGCATCAACGGTGGCCGAACGGCCAACGTGATCGGCGTCGCCAACCGCTCGCCGCTCGGCATCGACGAGGCGGCGAGCCTGTCGCGTCGTGTGCTGGAGCTGGTCGAAAGCAAGGCCGACGGTCCGCTGATCGTGCTGGTCGACTCCGACTCGCAGCGGATGAGCAAGCGCGACGAGCTGCTCGGCCTGTCACAATACCTCTCGCACCTCGCGCAGTGCTTGCAGCTCGCCGACCGCGGGGGGCAGCGCACGGTCGGCATCCTCTACGGCCACACCGCCGCCGGCGCCTTCATCGCCACGGCGCTGGCGACCTCCGTGCTCGTCGCCCTGCCCGGCGCCGAGCCGGAGGTGATGGACCTCCCCTCGATGGCGCGCGTCACCAAGCTGCCGCTCGACGTGCTGAAGGAGAAGGCGAAGAGCACGCCGGTGTTCGCGCCCGGCCTCGACAACCTCGCCAAGACCGGCGCCGTGCATGCGGTGTGGGACGCGAAGAAGCCGCTCGCGCAGCAGCTCGCCGCCCTGCTTGCCTCCGTATCTGGCGGCGACGAGCGCGACCGCCTCGGCAGGGAGCGCGGCGGCCGGCCCAAGGCCGCGGAGGTGGCAGCGAAGGTCGCGGAGGCGGCGGCGCGCGCAAGCGCCGGCGCTTGACCGTAGGCTTGATCGGCCGCCAAGCCTCGGATCGCCAAACCATGGTTCGCCACACCCTGGTTCATCTCGATGCCGCCGCTTGGCAGGCGGTCCTCGGCCGGCGGGCCGACCTTGCCGATCTCTCCGTGCTTCGCGACTGGGCGCAAGCGGGCCGGCCTCTGATGGCCCGGCGGCGTTGCACCGATGACCCCGTCGGGTCGGTCGCGCTGGGCCTGCCGT
>CALMRL010000554.1 GCA_937873345.1 uncultured Beijerinckiaceae bacterium
ACTTCGACGCTTTCGAGCGCGAGACCATCGCGCAGTACAGGGCCTCGCCGGCCTTCAACAAGACGTGCAAGCTCAGCGACCCCAAGCCGCTGCCCGACGGCTTCGCGATGGCGATGGACTGCACCGGCGCCAGGACGATCCTGACCTACCGCTTCTCGAAGGACCTCGTCGCCGAGACGCAGGAAAACCTGATCATCGCCCGGCCGGAATACTCGTCCAAGATCCTGACCCTGTCGCGGCGCACCGGCGCCTGCCCCGGCCAGCCGGCCGGCAAGCCCCTGTAGGGACGCCCGCGCGAGCCGACCCCTCAAGCCGTCCCCTCGATCCGGCTGTTCGGGTGCACCACGTCGACGTGGCCGGAGCGGAACAGCCAGTACAGCATCACGCTGATCACCGCCGCGTAGAGGCACCACACCGAGGTGAAGGCGTAGCTCTTCACCGCCAGCGTCACCGCCACGCCGGCGAGGTTGAGCAGGCCGAACCAGCGCACCACGCGGTGCGTCGACAGGACGAGCGCGCCGCAGGTGGCGACGACGTAGGTCGCCGCGACCCAGCCGTTCGCCGTCGCCGGGTTGTCGTAGTTCAACGAGCGCGACACCACCCTGGCATGGCTCTCGTAGGCGATGAGGGCGTAGAGCACGTAGGCGGCGAGCGTCGCGCCGAGGAGGGTGAGCGCGCCGATCGCCCCCGCGCGCCAGCCCCAGCGCGTCACCCGTTCGCCCGCGCGCGGCTCGATCAGCAGCACGGCGAGCGGCATCAGGAAGGGCAGGATGCCCTGCGCGTAGAGGATGAACAGGAAGGTCATGTGGCCGAGGGCGTCGGGCCTGATCTGCCCGCGCACGCCGAGCCAGACGAAGCCTTCCGTGAACTGGTGCAGGGCGAACAAGAGCGGCACGGCGGCGAACAGCACGGCGCGCGGCTCGCGGACGTGGCGGAAGGTGGCGACGCCGACCGCGCCGATCACCGCCGAGGCCGCGAAGTTGACGTCGGCGTTGATGCACATCGGGCTTGTCCTGCGGGGCGAGGGCAGGGCCGATCGCCCGCGCCCCCGTAACCCGCGCTCCGACCTGGGACGGTGCTACTTGGGACAGTGCGAAGCGGTCAAGCGCCAGCCTCCCGCGTCCAGTCCTCCAGCACAAGGCCCGGCACCCGCGCGAACTCGCGGGTGTTCGCCGTGACGAGCTTGGCCCCGCGCCGCCGCGCCTGGGCCGCGATCAGCGTGTCGTAGGGGCCGATCGGCGTGCCGGCGGCTTCGAGCGCGGCGCGGATCAGCCCGGCCTCGGCGGCGTCCTCGCGCTCGAAGGGGAGGACCGCGACGGGCGTCTGCAGGAAAGCCTCGAGCTTGCCGGCGCTCTCGCTCGTCCGGCTGCTCTTGGCAATGCCGTACTGCAGCTCGAAGAGCACGAGCACGGACATGCAGCATTGCTGTCCGCAGCTCTCGAAGCGCCGGCGCAGGATGGTCGAGCGGCGGTTCAGCAGGCCGATCACGACATTCGTGTCGAGGCAGATCATCCGCCGGATCAGTCGATGTCATCGAACGAGTCGATGTCGTCAGGGGGCGGCATCGCCGGCTGATTGCGTCCTTCCGGCATGAACGGCTCGTCCGAGAGCGCGTCGATCTCGGCCAGGATCGCCCTGATCTCCTCGGGCGTCGGCACCCGCTCCGCCGCCCGCTCCTCGATCGGCTCCAGCAGCAGCCCCTGCCCGCTGCGCGTCACCCGCACCGCCGTGCCGGGCAGGCGGACGCCGTGGGGCAGCCGCACGGCCTGGCTGTCGCCGTCCATGAAG
>CALMRL010000555.1 GCA_937873345.1 uncultured Beijerinckiaceae bacterium
CCAGGGCTCCGACCCCGACGACGCCGTGGTGGCGATCGCGCCGATCTCATGGTCGGCGGCACGCCAGCACCTCGCCGTGCTGAAGGCGCCGGCCTACCGCAAGCTCGCCGGTGAGGGGGAGGTGGCGTCGAGCGACGGGGAGAAGATCGACATCGCCAAGCTCGTCGCGAGCCAGTCGCCGGAAGAGGCGCGCAAGGTGATCTCCGGCCTGATCGCCGACGAGATCGCCCGCGTGCTGCGCCTGCCGCGCGAGGACGTGGCGCGCACCGTGCCGCTCGCCGAGATCGGCCTCGACTCGCTGATGGCGGTGGAACTGGCGCTGGGGCTGGAGGAGCGCTTCGTGCTCGACGCGCCGCTGACCGCCACCGCCTCCACCTTCTCGGTCAACGAGTTGGCCGACCACATCATCGGGCTCGCCACCGGCAGCGTCAGCGAGGACGAGGCGATCACCCGCCAGATGATCCAGCGCCACCTCGGCGACGGCGCGGCGGCGGAGGCCGCCAGCAACGACGCCGACTTCCAGCAGGCGGCGGAAGCGGTGCGCGCCCGCTCGCGGACGATGAAGGGTATCCTGGATTAGGTTCGCTCCAGGCGAAGACCGCCTTTCCGGCGCTCATCCCGCCGGTGCCGCTGCCTCAGCCGGCGGCGCCGTCGACGTCGCGGCCGTGGGCATGGCTCGGCAGGGCACCGGCGCCCGGCGTCGCGTCCTCGTTGACGAGATGGCCGGCGGCATGCGCGCCGGCCGCGGGCCTGCCGCCATCCGGCCGCACCGGCGAGCGCGCGACCTCGATGCGGCTGTCGCTGGTGCGCGTGCGCTCCGGCCGCACGCTGATCCTTCCGGCGTTCGTATCCGGCTCGGCCATGTCGTCCTCCCTTGCTCCAACGAGCCTAGCCGCGAGCCGCGTCCCGGCGCAATCCGGGTCGAACGGCAAGGGGAGGGGCGAGAAGCGCATGAACGACGAGCACATGGCTGTCGCGGAGGGGCGGAAACGACAACGGCCGGCTCTAGGCCGGCCGTGTCATCAAGCGCCTCGGTAGCCTCAGCGCGCGATGGCGCGGCGGGCCGGACGGGCGGCGATCTCGCTCGCCATCAGCTCATAGGTGGTCTGTAGCATCTCGATCGTGCCGCGGGCGGCACGCAACACGTTGTTGCTGACGCGCGGGCGCACGGCGGCAAGCGTCCAGTTGGTGCCGCCTTCCAGCGTTTCGCGCGGCTGGATCAGGATCTCGCTGACGTGCTCGAAGCCGGGACAGGCCTTGAGCGACTTGAGGCAGATGCCCTGCAGTTCCGTGCTGGAGCAGACTGCTCGGTTCATCACCATCTCCTGTTCATCGGTCGGATGTCGGACCACGCGTTCGTCGAAAACGCGCGAGGTCGGCAAAGGTCAGCTGCGGCTCGTTGCCCAGCCGACGAGATAGCCGATGGCCCCCGCCAGCAGCAGCGCCTCCAGCGGCCTGCCCGCCACCTGCTTACCGAGGGTATCGCCACCCTGGGAGACGACGCGCTGCCCTGCGTAATAGGCATCCGAAGCGCTGCCGGGCAGGCTGTCGCTCAGGCCCTGCACCTTGTCGATCGCATCGCCGGCCATCTCGCGCGCGCTCGAGGCGGCGTCCTGCACTCGGCTGCCGAGCGAGGCGACGGCATCCTGCGCCTGGCCCACGAGGCCCTGTGCCGTGTCGCCGGCCTGCCCGGCCGCGTCATGGGCCTTGCCAGCCGCATCATCGGCAGCGCCATGCGCCTGGGAGGAAAGTTGCGATGCGCCGCTCGATGTCTTGTCGATCGCCTGATCGGTCGCCGCTCCGGCAGAGCCGGCCGCTTCGGCCGCCTTGCCCTTGATATCGCCAGAACTCATTGATTTGCCTCGGTCCTGATCGGGCGAGCCCGCGGTCTGCAGGCAACGCGGGCAGGTAGTATCTGTTCCAAGCTTACGGTTAAGCTAAAGGTAGCCATTCCCGCCAGCGATCTGGAGGGTGGAGACGAAAGGCCGGGCTGCCATGTTGACGTTCTTCGGGTCGGGAACGAAGGGAGCGATCGCCGACACGGCCGACGCGGCGATCCCCGCGAGCGTCAACTGGGTCGACGCCTTCGACCCGACGCCCGACGAGCTGCAGCGGCTCGCCACGGCGATGGGCGTGCGCATCCCGAGCCTCGCCGACCTGTCGGAGATCGAAGCCTCGTCGCGCCTGTCGAGCGACGGCGAGTGCCTGTTCATGAGCATGCCGGCCTCGACGCGCGACGCGGACGACTTTCCGCGCACCACGCCGATCGGCTTCGTGCTCAACCGCGAGAGGTTGGCGACGATCCGCTACGCCCACCTCTCCTCCTTCGAGCAGCTGGCGCGCCAGATCTGCGGCAAGGGCGAGTTGGCCGGCGGCGGTCTCGGCGCCACGGTCTCCGTCATGGAGATGCTCATCGACCAGCTCGCCGACGTCCTGGAGCGGACCGCCGATGAACTCGACTCGATGTCGCGTCAAATCTTCACGAACGGGCTTGGGCACGATCGGAGCCCGAGGCAGCGGCGCACCAACGCCGTGCTGGCGAAGCTGCTGCGCCAGGTCGGCCGAAGCGGCGACCTTGCCTCGAAGGTGAGCGAGAGCCTGCTCGCCCTGTCGCGGATGGTGCCCTTCCTCGGCGCCAAGACCGGCGCCAAGAACGGCAGCAAGACCGCCGGCAGGGTGGCCGGCGAGGCGGAGGGCTGGATGACGCCGGACCTCGCCGCGCGCCTCGACACGGTGAGCCAGGACATCCGCTCGCTGCGCGACTACGAGGAGCACCTCGCCGCCAAGACGCAGTTCCTGCTCGACGCCCTGCTCGGCCTCGCCAACATCGAGCAGAACAACGTCTTCCGCGTGCTCACCGTGGTCTCGGTGATCGGCATCCCGCCGACCTTCTTCGCCTCGCTCTACGGCATGAACTTCAAGAGCATGCCGGAGCTCGACTGGCACTACGGCTACGCCTACGGCCTCACCGTGATCGCGCTGTCGGCGCTGCTGCCGACGATCTGGTTCAAGGTGAAGGGCTGGTGGTAGGGGCGGTGGGACTCCCATATGGAGCGCCACCACCCCGTGGAGCGAGCCTTGCCCGAACTGCCCGAGGTCGAGACGGTGCGCCGCGGGCTGGAACCCGTGCTCGTCGGCGCGACGCTGGCGCGCGTCGAGCAGCGCCGGCCCGACCTGCGCTTCCCCTTTCCGTCCGGGTTCGCCTCGCGGCTGACCGGTCGCCGCGTCGAGGCGCTGGAGCGTCGCGCCAAGTACCTCGCCGCCCGCCTCGACGACGGCGCGACGCTGGTGATGCACCTCGGCATGTCGGGCTCGTTCCGCATCGAGCGCCAGGACTCGGACGGAGGCGTCGGGGAAACCGAGCTGCCCGGCATCTTCCACCATCCCCGCTCGACGCGCGGCGCCCACGACCACGTCGTGCTCACCCTCTCGAACGGGCTTCGCATCGTCTACAACGACCCCCGCCGCTTCGGATTCATGAAGCTCCATGACCCCGGCGAGGCGCTGTTCCCCGGGCTGGGCATCGAGCCGCTCGGCGAGGGCTTCACCGGCGCCGCACTGGCACGGCTGTTCGCCGGGCGCCCGACGCCGCTCAAGGCGGCGCTGCTCGACCAGTCGCTGATCGCGGGCCTGGGCAACATCTACGTCTGCGAGGCGCTGCACCGAGCCGCGCTGTCGCCGTTGCGCGCCGCCGGCACGCTGGCGCGGCGCGACGGCT
>CALMRL010000556.1 GCA_937873345.1 uncultured Beijerinckiaceae bacterium
GTAGAGCAGATCGCGATGAGGTGGAGCCGTACGCCTTCCGGGGGATCGGCTCTTGAATACTCTCCACCGCTCATCCCCGAGCAGGCGGGGATCGGGCGCGACATGCCCGCCCGAAGGCCGACCTCATCCTGCCCGCGCCGGGCCGGGCGGCACGCGGGCCTGTTCTGACGGCCTTCGGCCGACGTCTTTGCGCTGGATCCCCGCCTGCGCGCATATGCGCTAACTTAGGGCAGGGCGGCATGAGGTTTTCGTTTTCGTTTGGGTTCGGAGAGTCGTTTTCGGACCTGTCTGGTTTTGGTCAGGAGGGCGTCGAGGTAGCGATGGCCGAGGATGGCTTGGAGGATGGCTGCGCAGAGGGCCTTGGTGATGCGCCAGATCGACAGGAGCGGGATCGCGGCTGTTGGGTGTTCAGGGGGGAAAAGCCCGGAAATCCGGGATGATGTCCTCGATCACGAGGGCGACGATCAGGTGAGCCAGGATCCAGGTTCTCGCCAGGGCTTTGTCCTTGGCGGGAAGCCTGTCGAGGTGCAGCAGGCTTTTGAGGCGCTTGAAGGCAAGCTCGATCTGCCAGCGCAAACGGTACATGCGTCCGACCTGCCTGGGGCTGGCGCGCTCGCGGGACAGCGAGGTGACGAGCATCAGGTGCTCGGCGGCGCGCAGGCTCACGGGATCGTTGCGGTGGCGCCCGCGCTGGCTTTCGCGCAACGCCGTCCTGCGCGCCCGGGCGGCGGCTTCGGGCGGCTTGCGGATCAGGACCAGGCGTGCCGCGAAGGGATCGCGGTCGGACCGGCTCCCGTTGACGACCAGGACGCTTCGATCACACGATCCGTTCCGCTCGCTTTCGTCGAGCGCAGCCGTCAGGTCGAACTCCGTCCCGTCGGCGTTGCGCAGCGCGAGCGAGCGTCGTCCGACCCGGACCAGATAGTCGGCCCCCGCGTCGACCAGATGGCGCAACCCACCCGCCTTCGGGTAGCCGCGGTCCGCCACCACGACTTCGCCCGGTCCGGCCTCGATCCGCTCCAGGCTCTCGCCTGTCGTGGTCGGCGTCAGGTCCAACTGGGTGAAGCGCTGCGTGTCGACGTCGTAGACCGCCTGGAGCCGGACGTTGCGGCCTTGGCCCGGGCCCCCGATCACCGACCCGTCGACGACCCGAAGCTTGAAGCCGGCCAGGGGGGACGCGGCGCCGGCCGCCGCCGGTTCCACGCGCCGGGCCAACAGGCCGCCCGCCAGTTCGCCGAGCCAGGCCGAGCACCCGCGCAGGCGCTTCAGCAGGGCCACGTCGCTCATCGACGCCACGCCCTGCACCTGGGCCCAAGCGGCCGTTTCGCGCAACGATTGCCCGCCTGGCCCGTAGGCCAGCGCAAGATGCAGAAGATCCGACCCGGAGCGCACCTGACGCTTCCGCATCAGCGCTCCGCTCGCCCGGGCCGAGGCGTCCACCTCGACCGCCTTGCTGATCCGGGACACGAGCCCAGACCA